>JANYGR010000120.1 GCA_025359355.1 Bacteroidota bacterium
CTTTCCATAATCACAATGACGATATTATGTTTAGTAGCAACCGTATCAGGAATTATTTGTCTATTGATGTTTTTTTCAAATGAGCTGTTGATACCTAAATACTGGCGAGTATAAGCAATGTCTTCGTTAATGTTTTTGGGAATTTGATAATTATTAGCGTTTTTCGATTTCAACATAGATTTCCAAAATGTATAATTCGGATTTAAGGCAATTTGATTGAGAAAAGGATCTGTTGAAATAATAGACAAGCCTTCATGTAATACTTGTTTACTGGATGTTCGGCCTCTAGCGCCTAAAATATTGATACAGACTAATACTAAAAAAAGTAAGATAGCATAAGGAAGTTTGAACCGAGTTTCTGTTTTAATTTGATGTACAAAAGAGTTGTAATTTTTTTTTGAAAATATATAAAACAACATGATGCTTATTAAAAAAACAATTAAAAATCCCCAGTAGGAAATATTACTAAAGATCATTTCAAGCATAAAGGCAGGACTTTCGCTCCACATTAAGGCTGTTTTGTTGAGGTGGCTTCCAAACTGTGCAAAATAAGGAATATCAGCCGCGCAAATAAATAAATAAATTGGAATAAAAATAACATAACTTATAAAAGCCATCTTATATAAAATACGAAATTTGTTGCGAATAAAATAACTGATAGAGAGGAGTAATAAAGGTAAAAATGTAATGTAACTAAACATCGTATTGTCAAATAAAATACCTATTTCAAATGCCGAAAGTATAGTGGAAAAGGGTATTTCGGAGCTATTTGTTGGTTTATTATAAATAAAAAACAATAGCCTGAATAAAAAGAAGAAACTAAAAGTAAGTACGTGAAATTTTAAAATAAATTTTATAAACGCTGGAATTTGAGATACAAATTGATTAAGCATTTAGTAATTCTTTAGCATTTTTTAAAGCTGTTTCTGTAGGGTTTCCAGTACTAAGCATTTTTGCAATTTCGCTAATGCGTTCTTCTTTGGTTAATAATTTAATGCTTGAAGTGGTTTTGTCTTTGTTATCAGACTTGAATACGAATAAATGAGTCGTCCCTTTACTAGCCATTTGAGGTAAATGTGTAATGGTAATTACTTGCATCGTTTTACCCATGGCGAATAAAATATTGCCAATTTTATCAGCTACATCACCACTCACCCCTGTGTCTATTTCATCAAAAATAATAGTAGGTAAAGCGGTACGCTCTGCTAATAAGGCTTTTAAACATAACATCAAACGCGATAATTCGCCACCAGAAGCTGTTTTATGTAATTCTTTAAACTCCGCACCTTTATTGGCTGTGAATAAAAACGAAATCGTATCTAAGCCATTAGATGATAATTCTTTTTGTTGTGTTAATTCAATTTTAAATTGTGCATTCGTCATTGATAAAGATCCTAACATCGTTTTGATGTTTTGTTCGATATCAGCTAATGATTGTTGGCGTTTTTTAGAAAGCTCTAATGCGATGGTTTTGCACTGCTTTTCTACAAGGGCTATTTCTTTATGTGTTTTTTCAATCTGTAATTCTAATGATGAAAATTGAAGTAACTTATTTTCAATCTCTACTTTAATGTTTAATAATTCTTCTTCGTTAGATACACCATGTTTTTTTAGTAAACGGTTAAGCTTATCTAATTGTGCATTTACTTCTTCTAAACGGGTATTGTTATACACAACATCGTTTTCGGCACTATCAAGGTCATTAGCGAGTTCCTTCAATTCAATGTATACGGAGTTGATACGCTCGTATAATTCAGAAAATTGTTTTCCAAATTTTGAAATACTTTGTAATTGTTGTTTAATCAGTGCTAAAGCGGATAATACATTTTCGTCGCCACCATTAATGGCTAATGCCGATTTTGATAAATTACTTTTAATAAATTCTGCATTTTCGAGCGTTTCACTTTCTTCTTCTAATGCTTGAAGCTCTCCAATTTTAAGATTGGCTTCATCTAATTCATTGAATTGAAATTGAAAATAATCTAATTCCTTTTTTGCTTGAATCTCTTGATTAGAGAGTTCTTCCAACTGTTTACGCAATTTTTGTAAACTTAAAAACTGCTTTTTATAATCTGAAAATAATACCGTGGTTTGCGCAAATGCA
>JANYGR010000143.1 GCA_025359355.1 Bacteroidota bacterium
TATTTTAGAAAAATCTAAAATATCATTAATGATGTTTAAAAGGTTAGATCCACTGGTCTTCACAGCCATCAAGTATTCTGTTTGTGTTTTATCTAAGTTGGTTTTTTGTAATAAATCCGAAAATCCTAAAATGGAATTCATTGGTGTTCTGATCTCATGACTCATATTTGCCATGAACTGTTCTTTCATCACAGCATTTTCATCGGCTTGTTTTTTAGCAATTCGTAAGTCGTCTTCTAATTTGTTTCTTGTATTAATATCGGTGATTAAGATAATAACGGCTGCTATGGCTGTTAGTATGGCTAATGAAATTTCCAGATAGCTCCAACTTTTGGAAGCATCAACATATTCTACACTATTATCTAAAAGTGTTTTGGTTGTTTTACTTAAACTGTCATTGATTTCATCAATGGTGTTTGTAATTTCAGTAAGGGTATTAACGCTGATGTCTTGTATGTTATTGTTACCGCCAGGTATACCAATTGTATTAATGCTGCCGTTTAAATCTTTGGCTTCCATCAATTTTTTGTACGTTAATTCTTTTAGTTTATAGAAAGCTTCTTCTTCAGGTTTTCCTGAAAAATATTTCTCCATACTTTTTAAGTATGTTTTTGTTTCGCTTTCTTTTAACTTATAAGCCTCTAAAAATTTTGGGTCTCCTGTTACGATATAACCTCTTTGTTTGCTTTCTAAAACATTGATATTGCTTTTAAAAGATTTCATTAATTCAGAAATACGATACGCACTATAAAGTTCCGTATTGTTTTTAGACATCCGAGAAATATAGTAATTAGCACTAAAGGCAATAAATAACACTAAGCAAATACTGATCAGTGAACTGATAATAATAGTTGATTTAGTATATTTTTTTAATTTCCCTTGCATGAATTGCTATTCTTGAAGACTATAGCTTTTTAATAGCAACTTTCGCTTCTTCCGATTGAGGATTGTATTCCAATGCTTTTGTAAAATATTTCTTAGCATCGGCGTTTTTTGCTTGAGCTATTAAAATTTTACCTGTTAATAAATTGCTGTCGTAGTCAAAAGGATATAGCTTCAAAACTTTAGAAACATATTGTGTAGCATTAGCATAATCTTTACGTGTATAATAAATACTGGCGAGACGATAATTGGCGATCGAATTATTAGGATCTAGTTTTGTAATTTCTAAATACACCGATAATACATTGTTCCAATTTCCTAATGTTGACAGGGGCAATACCAAACCAAATCTAGCCTCTATTGAAGCTGGTTCCGAAGCAACAGCTTTTCTGTAATATTGTTCTGATTTGATATAATCTTTACTTAAGTAATAAAGCCAACCGAGTCTTAAATCAATTTGATATGATTCTAAATGCGCGTCAGTTAAAGCAGAAATTGCTTTACCATATTGTGTTTCATATTCGAACGAATAACTTTTTGCAAAAGCCGATTCAGATGTTTGTTGTGCCTTTGAAGAAAAGGAACATACTACTAAAGCAAGGATGATGACATTTTTCATAATTTGTTTTTTAATATTATAGTCTTAACGCTTTGTATAGATTAAAGTTACATTTTTACATATCAAAATGTATAATCTTAGGTAAACTCTACTATTTTGTAGGTAAATTTATTTTTTGATGGCGGTTTCAATAGAATTAGTAAGCTCCACAAACTCAGCAACAGATAACTGTTCAGCACGTTTGTCAAGATAAATAGATTCAACAACCGCATTTCCACTTAATACTTTGACTGAGTTGCGAACGGTTTTTCGGCGCTGATTAAATGAGGCTTTTACCACTTTAAAAAACAAATCTTCGTTGCAATTTAATTTGTCGGTTGTGTTTCGTGTTAAACGAATAACGGCTGATTTTACTTTTGGAGGCGGATTAAAAACATGCTCGCTTACTGTAAATAAATATTCTATTTTATAAAAAGCTTGCAATAATACGCTTAAGATGCCATAAGCTTTAGTGCCTGGTTTTTCAGCTATTCGCACCGCTACTTCTTTTTGAAACATGCCAACTAATGCAGAAACATCGGCGCGATGCTCTAATACCTTAAACATAATTTGAGTAGAAATATTATAGGGGAAATTTCCAATCACTTTAAAATTTCCTTTAGATGCAAAGGGCGTTAAGTCGGCTGCCAAAAAATCCTGAAAATGAATTTTATGCGCGTGTTGAGGATACTTTTCTTTTAAAAAATCGATGGACTCTATATCGATATCAAAGGCAGTAAAATTTTCTTTTTCAATAAGGTATTGCGTTAAAACACCTGTTCCTGGTCCAATTTCAAGGATTGTTAAATCATCTTGAGGCAAGGCATTCACAATTTTTTGTGCAATATTCAAATCCACTAAAAAATGTTGTCCTAAATGTTTTTTTGCTTTTACGGGTGATGCCACTTTTTAGTTGTTAGTGTTTAGTAGGTAATAAATTTTTGTTTGGTTTATTTCGAAAATCGTTTAATTGTAATATTAAATTATTTCCAATAATGTTCTAAAAGCTGCATACTTCCCATCATACAAGGCTTTCATATCGGCTTGCAAACGAGGCGCTTCTAATTTTTGATAAGCTTCTATATCTTCCATCGTATTAAACGTGTATTGCGTAGAAAAGGTAGCGCCCTCGTCATCTACAAATAAGACCCTACACATTTTATATTCTGTAAAATAACCTGTTTCCATTACCATTGGTATGTGAACGGTTTTCATCCAGTTGTGCCATTCATCGGCGATGGCTTTGTCTATGCTTACGGTGACGTTATATATATACATAATTTAAAAAGAGGGTGCTGATATGGTTCTGTATTTTTTTAATTGCAATGATTTGTTTCGAGGATATTTAATTGAGAATGCTAAGTTAATTTTTTTAGCCTCGCCTGGTTCTATTGTTAATTTCCATTTGATTTTTCCAGTCAATGGATTTAATTCTCCCTTAGATAATTCGATGGTTTCTACTGTAATATCGCTACTTTGCGACACGGGAACTTGATCTTCTACATCAATTGTAATTGGAGACTTACGATTATTTTTTACAACAATCTCATAACTGTAAGTTGATTTTTTATTGTTGCCAATTACTTTTTCGGTATTAAAATCTTTCAACTGTGTGCGCGACACCATAATTTTATTATCACGCCCAACAGATAGATCTAACGTATCGTTGGTACTTTTTGTATTGATGTATGATTGACCAACGTATGTGCCACCTAAATAAACGTTAGCAGGCCCTGTTACTAATTCTAATTCTTCCCAACCAGAAATACGAGCTAACATAAACGCACTTTTATCAGCTTTTGGAATACTAAAATATTTATAACTTGCCGGAAGGTTATAAGTCGTAACATCAATAATATAAGGCTTCGCATCAGATGGAATGGTGTATTCTGTTTTAATATCAAACTCAGCACTAAGGTCAGATATCTCTATTTCCTCCAAGGCTACTTTTTGCTCTTGTGCTTTTATATATTCAATTTTTTTGGCATCAATTTTTGGAATAGAATTTTGATTAGCAATATCTCCATCTTGATAATAATCTACATTCCCACTTCTGCCCCCTCTTGTATTCAATAAATTTTGTTGTGATAAACTTGATTGCGCAAATCGTCCTTTAGCATAATTGTTTGCGTTATCTAATGTGCTAAAATTTAAGTACCAGTCTTCAAGTTCAGGTTTAGAGGCATTCTTCATTGGGTCGCCAGTAGATAATTTGATTTTAATATTTTTCCAATCCACATCAGTATTATTATAAACCTTTGCGCGATATTTTAAAGTAATTGGTTTATTAACATCTTCCGTAACGATATCATAACTAGGCGCCCAGCCCGCATCAGACACTAAATATTTTAAATCTAATAGTATAACTTGTTTAGTTGCAGAGGCTACAAGTACTGATATTTCAGCTGTTGGCCCTTTAGGAGTTCCATTGATTTCTATTAATTGATTATTCAGTTTATTAATTGATTCATTATAAGTGTTTATTTTTTTATCTATTTTATATATTTCATTATTAATTTCTTTGATACGGCTTCTATAAAAATCTGCTGCTAATTTTAATTCTAAAATAGAAACACCTTTGTCTTGCCCGCCAATGGATTGATTTTTAGACAACATTGTTTTTTCAGTTTCATAGGCTTCTTTATCGTTTTGAAGGATGGTTGTATTCTCATCCAACAAATTAATAGAGTCTCTAATTGCCTTTGTTTTAGGCGAATTTTGAACAGCGTCTATGTAATTTAATTTATCAGTTACCGATAAAATATTAACATCGCCACTAGCAGTCACTTGTATGCTTTTTGAAATCACTTTAGAAGAGATGCCATTAAAGGTGATTTGTGTTCGTCCTGCATTTAAAGTAATTTCTTTTTTCTGATACAATTCAGCGCCATCCAAATAAATAACTGCCGATTGCACAACGGGTGTTACTTGTATAGTTTGTTCCTGAGCAAAGGAAGATTGAATGATGAATAGTAGACTGAAGATTGAGATGAGTTTTTTCATGGGTTTATGTTGTTAAGTATTTATGTCTTGTAATTATATTTTCATTGATAAAGTAATTCATTGTCGAATTATTTAATTAACAATATCTCCTCGCAACTCTCTATAACGTTTTCGAGCTTCAACAACGTATATACTTCCTGGATATTTCGTTAGCATTTCTTCGTACAAGAGTTTTGCTTTATCTTTATCATTCAAGTAGCGTTCATATAATTCAGCTTCTTTAAACAAAGCATCGTCGCCATACAATTCGTTAGGAAAAAACTCTACAACATTTTGGTACATTTTTGCGGCATCAGTATATCGATTAGTACGTTTATATATTTCAGCTTTTTTAAAATAAATATCATCTCCCAAGGTGTGTTCGCTAAAAAGGCTGTTAATGCTATCTAGTCGAGCTATTGCTTTATCATACTGATGTTGCAAAATTAATAATTCGGCGGATGCAAACATACTCAATGGCGCTTCGTTCGAATCAACTCCCAAAGCATCTGTAATGATGAGCGACAAATCCAATGCATCATTCGCAATTACTTTACTAGTGGCTCCTTTAAGCACATCGCATTGCGCTTTCGCCCATTTAAAATCAGAAGCATAGTAACTTAACTTAGCGTTTCTAAATTTAGCATCCTGGCCTACAACCTCATATTTAAAGTCTTTTTCAACCTGTGAGTATAAAAGAGAGGCATCCCAAATATTACCAACTAATAAATTGATATCACCTAAATCTAATTTTATTTCAGCTAAAGCATTTTTATCAAACGTATATTTTGTAGTAGCATCCTCTAGCATTTGTATGGCATCAGCTGGTTTATTCAAATAATACGCTTTTAGTAATGCTGACTTTTTTATAAGTGGAAGCGTTAAGTTGCTTATTCCATAGGTGTTTAAAGCTGTTTCAATAGTAGTGTTTAAAGTTGTTACATCTATTATACTTGGATTAACACTCGATGTGAGTTGCAAATAATTGGCATTTAATTTTTCAATCGTTGCCATATCATGGTAAGGATTATCTTTTCCTTTTGAAATAACATATTGGTAACATTTTTCGGCAACATCATATTTTTCGTTACTCACACATAATTTTGCAAGCTCCATAAGCCTTGTTCCATCGCCTTTCTGGCGTTTGTCTAACGCTTTATTTTGAACATACGATCCTTCAAAATCTTTTTGTTGATTTTGTATAAAAATTAAAAATTCCGAAAAAATAGTTTTATCTGGCTGTTGCTGTATGCGTTTTTGTAATTCTTGTTTTAATAAAGGATTATTAAACCCGCCATTTTTATCATCGTATCCTAACGACTGTTGCAAGTTAGCTTGAGCTGTATATAATTCGCTTTCTCTGAACTCTATAGCGTCTAAATACTCATTAATCATGGCTTTCAAGTCGCCTTTCTTTTTGTATAAATCAGCTATTTCATAATAAAATGGGTAGGTATCCTTTTGGTTTTTACGCCCTTTTAGATAGACTTCTATAGCATAATCATACAACTCCTCATCCTCAAAAGCGTGTGCCAAAACAAAGACATAATTTTGTTCAGGAATAACTTCTTTAATAGCTTTGGTGTATTGTTCTTTTTCCTTATCAGGATTGTGTTGCAGACGATATACTTTTCCTAATTTTACGTATAAATTAGTAGCAGTACTATTACGCTTAATTTGTTTTTTGATAATTTTTTCGGCCTTATTATAGTCTTTGGTTTCTAATAAACACGTGTAATAATAAGTAAAATAAGCATCTGGGAGCTTATCATACAATTTATCGAAATACACAACGGCCTTATCAAATTCCTTGCGTTCGTAGTATTGCATCGCTAATTGTTCATCATTATTTTTTTGCGCTTTAATGGACGTAAAAGCTGTTATGAAAAATAAGACGACTAAAATTAGTTTTTGCATGGGCATTAATCCATTTCTTTTTGAGCTTTGATTTCGGGTTTCACTAATTCAGGTAAAACATCGTTATTAAGTTTTTTTACGGTTAATTCGGCAGTTGGCAATGTTTTAGTAAACTGTTCCATTTGTTCGCGAATAGCTTCTGTATTTTCCTTTAACTCACCAATAATTTTTTCTGCTTCCTTTTTTTCTTCACCAATAAATTCAATTGCTTCTTCATCTTCAACACTTCCATTTTTTAAATCGTGAGATAAATTAGTTAACTGAATAATTGATTTTTGAGCTTCACCTAACCAAACTGGTCTCATTGCCAAATAGTTTACCAAACTGCGACCTAGCATATAAAATGTTTGTAAATCGTTGGCAACGCTTCTTGAAACGGTGTCTTTTAAGTTAACGTTGATATAACTAGCGTATGTAAATTGTTTTGAATAAGCATTGTAGCAAGTTGTGCTATCAACAGTTTTGAAGTTTGCAACAGATTGTTCAACTACAACTTTAAGGCTGTCTAATTCTTTCACATATTTATCGTAAGTATGTGCGTGATTACAAGAAGAAAAAAAACTAATACCGATAATGGTAAGACTTAAAAAAATTAATTTCATGAGATGCAAAGTAAAATTGGTTTTTTCAAAAATACTATAAATTGGTTAAATCAGGAGACGGCATTTGCAAAATAGTGTTAACCATAAAAATAGGTCGAAAAAAGCATATTTTTAGGTTTTTTTGGCAAGCCTTAATTTTAAATAAATTGAATTCCTAAAATTCATCTGTGATTAAGCAATTTCAGAGGATTTATATAATAAATGGAGCGGTTAACACTTGCGAAAAAACACTTTATTTTTGTGTTTTAGACCAAAACGGTTAAAAAGTTGTTTAAAATTTTTGCAGTTTTAAAAAAATATATATCTTAGCAACCTATTAACGTTTAGTGAATCTATGATGTAACAGTGTTTTAGTTAGTTGAGTTTCGTTTTTGAAGCTATAAATTAACAAAAATAAGGTATTTATTCATAATTAAATTTAACAAAACAATTAAAAAAACGTATGAAAAATTTTACAAAGTTTGCACTAACCACTACAGCTATTCTAGCTTTTGCGTTCTCGGTAAACGCTCAAAAAAATTATCTAAAATCTGCTGATTTAGCATTTGATAATCACCAATACTTTAATGCAATTGAGCTTTACAAACAGGCTTATGTAAAAGTGAAGAAGGCTGATGTTAAATCAAAAATTTTGTATAGAACCGCAGTTTCATATAATGAAATTAATGATTTAAAAGGTGCTGAAACATATTATAACAAAGCTATTAAAGCAAAATATCCTGATCCAATCATTACTCTTAAATTAGCGGATTGTTTAAAAGCACAACAAAAATATCCCGAGGCTATTGTAGAGTATAATAACTACAAAAAAGAAGTTCCTTCTGATGTTGCTGGCGAAAACGGCGTAAAATCTTGTGAATTAGCTCAGCAATGGAAAGACGCTACTAACACACCCGAAACGCGTTTAAAAGTTGAAAACATGGCACTAATCAATTCAAAAGAATCTGATTATAGCCCTGCTTATGCTGATAAAAAAGGAAATAAGTTAATTTTCTCTTCTAATCGCCAAGGTTCTTTAGGAGCAATGGATATTACTACTGGTCAAAATCATTATGATTTATATGAAACAGCTTTAGATAAAAACGGTAAATGGAGCACACCAACTGCTATGGCTGGAGCTATTGATTCTAAAATGAATGATGCGTCTGTTTCTGTTTCTAGAAAAGGAGATGTGATGTTTATGACTCGTTGTCCTGAAGAAAAAAACAAACAATTGAAATGCCAGCTATATGTTTGTAAAAAACAAGGACCAGCTTGGGCTGAACCAGAATTATTACCATTCAATATTGATTCAGTAGCATTCGCTCATCCTGCAATTTCTCCTGATGGAAAAACATTATATTTCACTTCTAAATTAGCTGGTGGTTACGGTGGTAAAGATATCTGGAAATCTTCTTTAGAAGGTAAAGTATGGGGACAGCCAGTAAACTTAGGGCCAAGTATCAATACTCAAGGTGATGAAATGTATCCATATATGGCTGATGATGATAAAACATTATACTTCTCATCTAATTACCATTTGGGAATGGGTGGTTTAGATATTTTTAAAGCGGAAAAATCTGCTGATGGTAAATTTACAAAAGCCCCTGCAAACTTAAAATACCCAATGAATTCAGCGGGTGATGATTTTGGTATCATCTTCGAAGGTAAAAAAATGAGAGGTTATTTTTCTTCAAACCGTGAAGGTGGAAAAGGAAGCGATGATATTTGGTCATTTAACCTACCTCCATTAATCTTTAACTTAAGCGGAACTGTTGTTAGTGAAAAAGGAAATGAGCCCGTTAAGAATGCAATGATTCATTTAAAAGGATCTAATGGCGATATGTTTGAACAAAAGACAGGAGCCGATGGTAAATACATCTTTAAATTAAAAGAGAACACGTCTTATGAAGTTTCTGTTGCAACAGATAAAAACACTACATCTCAAACATATACAATTGGTTTCTTGGCAAATAAAGATATAGGTAAGTTGACTTCAGTTGGAGAAAACGAATCTAAAGATTACATTAAAGATTTTGCATTAACGCCAGTATTGCCAGGAGAAATTCGTTTTCCAGCAGTATTGTATGACTTAGGAAAATCAACTTTGCGTCCTGAGTCTAAAGATTCATTAAATTTCTTATACCAAACATTAATTGACAATCCATCAATTGTAATTGAATTACAAGCGCACACGGATAGTCGTGGTAATGATAAAGCAAATCAGAAATTATCAGAAGAACGTGCTAAATCTTGTGTGGACTATTTAAATATAGAGAAAAAAATTCCAATGGCACGTTTAATGTCAAAAGGTTGGGGTGAGAAAAAATTATTAGTGAAAGATGATGTAATTAATAAAGCAAAAACTAAAGAAGAAAAAGAAGCTTTACATGCAAAAAATCGTCGTACTGTATTCCGTATTGTAAATTGGGATTATGTTGATCCTAATGCTCCAAAATCAGACAAGCCTATCTATAATAAGCCTGTTGTAACTGGAGAAGAGAATTCAGATAGCATTGAAGACAATGAAGTAAAATAATAGTTCTAAATTTTAAAAAAGCCTCTCACTATTATAGTGAGAGGCTTTTTTGTTTTAGTAACTACTGCGTTTTAAAATAAATTGGTTTGTATGCTTTCCGATAATGCCACTTTATAGGTTGCTAACGTTCTGATTCTTGCCTTTGCATGATCCACAATAGGTTTAGCGTATTGAGGCGTATTAAATTCAGGTACCCACTTTTTGATGTATTCATATTGAACATCAAATTTTTTGATTTGCTCCGTAGGATTAAAAATTCTAAAATAAGGGGCTGCATCACAACCACTACCTGCAGCCCATTGCCAACCACCATTATTGGCGCTTAAATCAAAGTCGATTAATTTTTCGGCGAAATAGGCTTCACCCCAACGCCAATCAATTAATAAATCTTTTACTAAAAAACTGGCAACAATCATTCGCACACGATTGTGCATAAAACCAGTTGTGTTTAATTCTCGCATACCTGCATCTACAATAGGAAAGCCGGTATTCCCCTCACACCAAGCTTTAAACTCATTTTCATTATTACGCCATACGATTTTATCATATTGAGGCTTAAACGAATTTTTAGCAACATGCGGAAAATGAGATAAGATCATCATATAAAAATCTCGCCAAATTAATTCGTTCAACCACGTTTCATTAAGACCCTGTGCGGCTTTTGCTAAATCCCGAATACTTACTGTTCCGAAACGCAAATGCACACTTAAACGACTTGTGCCATTTATTGCAGGAAAATCACGATTTTCTTTGTAATTCGTAATGAGTTGTTTTTTTATTGTTGTGCTTGGAATAACTAAATCGGTTGATTTAAATCCTAATTCTTTTAATGATGGAATGTGTGACTTTACCTGCTTTTGCTTGAAAAGATTAGAAGCATATTTTTCGGTAGGATAGGGCTTCAAATAAAAATCATTTAGTTTTAATTTCCATTTTCGACTATACGGTGTAAAAATAGTATATGGTTTTCCGTCGTCTTTGGTTACTTCTGATTTTTCAAACACACATTGATCTTTATAGCTTTTAAATGCTATACCTTTCTTCTCAAGAAATAAACGGACATGATTATCTCTTTCAAGCGCATCTGGCTCGTAATCATGGTTACAATATACTGCTTGAATATTATAATTAGTAGTTAATTCTTTAAATACTTTATCTGGAGTATCATAAAAAACCTGTAATGAGGAACCTAATTTTTGTAATTCAACATCTAAATTTGTAATAGCCGTATGAATGAATTCTACACGCTTATCTTGTTTGTTTTGTAACTTACCTAGTATGTTTTTATCGAAAATAAAAATTGGCAATACGGGAGTACCCGCTTTCAAGGCTCTGTAAAGCCCTGCGTTATCATTCAATCGTAAATCTCTTCTAAACCAAAAAACAACTACTTTATCCATATAGAACAAACAATTTACAATTCATAAAGTTTAATGTTTAAAACATCTATTAACAAAAAACCCTCTGAAAAATCAGAGGGTTCGTTTTATTATAAAATCTGTTTCACTTTGATTCGTTGACCACGAAGTAGTTGAGCATTTTTTTCAAGATTATTTAACTCGGTTAAATCTTCCACGCTAACACCATATTTTTTAGATAAACGATACAGTGTTTCTCCTTTTTCAACTTTATGAAATTTGTATTTGTCTGATTCTACAGTGTTATCCGCTAATTTTTTAGCCTCAACTGTTGTATCTACTTTATTAGTTGATGCAACATTAGTTTGCGGATCCTTAGGAGCATCTGATTTTGTTGGCGTATTAACCTGAGTAGGAACTTCTTGACGAACATAAACAATTAGTTTTTTACCTGATTTTATTCCCTTCTTACCAATATAATTCCAGCTTTTGATATCTGCTATTGTTACACCGTATTTACGAGCAATGGCGCTGAGTTTTTCGCCATTTCTTACGGTATGTGTTTTTTGAATTTCCTTAACAGCAACTGAATTTTCTGCTACCGTTAGTTTTTGTGATTTGATAGCTGCATAAATTTCTGATTCGTTAGAAACAAAGGTTCCTATTTTAGATTTTGGTAATGTAAGACTAAATCCTCCTGACGGAATCTCATTTTTACGATACTGTGGATTGAAATACATGATCTCTTCAATAGAAATATCTAAAGCTGCTGATATTTGATTAAATGTCATAGGTTCCTTTACAACAGCTGTATCCACCTCAAAGTACGTTTTACGAGGCGTAGATGCATAAATGTTGTGCTCTGTTGGATAATTCATTACGTAATTAGCGGCAATAAATGCAGGAACATAAGCTTGTGTCTCAGTTGGCAAGTATGGGCGGATTTCCCAATATGTTTTTTTACCACCACTACGTCGTATGGCTTTGCTAATGGTTCCTGGCCCAGCATTATAAGCTGCTAAAACCATTTGCCAATCGCCAAACATACCATACAAACTTTTAAGGTACTCTGCAGCCGCTTCAGTAGCTTTATATACATCCGAACGCTCATCTATGTATGATGTTACAGTTAACCCATACATCTTGCCGGTAGGATACATAAACTGCCATAAACCTGTAGCTCCACATCTTGAGCGAGCTGTTGGATTTAAAGCTGATTCGATGACCGCTAAATGTTTTAATTCTAAAGGAATATTATGTTTATCAAAGATCTCCTCAAACATGGGGTAATATAGCTGAGATAAACCCATCATACGGCTCACTAATTCACGCTTACGAACAGCATATAGCTCGATAAACCCCTTAACGTGTGGATTATAAACCAAATCAAACGGTGAAATGGCATCCAGTTTGGCTAAGCGACTCTCGTATACAAAATCTTCACAACGAGGAACGCTATCAGGAGCAAATTTATATTTGTTTGTTTTAGGGTAAATTGGCTTTAATAAAGCTTTTTCAAGCACTTTTTGATTAGCTAAACTATCAAGCATAGCTGCCACCGGATTATCAGAAATAGTAAGTGTGTTTTGCGCAAACACGCTACCTGTTGTCAAAACAGACGCCAATAGAGTCGTTTTAAGTATTTGGTTCAGTTTAGTTAGCATCGTAGTAGTTTTAATAGTATAACGTAATAAAATTCAAAACGTTACACTATTCTTTAAATAATAATAACAAGTATAAAAAATATATCTGAAAAACAAAAGTTAAAGAAGTTTAATTTTTAACTTTGCGATGTGAAAAACAAAGACGAAGAACCTAAAGAATATTTCGAACGAAATATGCTATTTGTAATTACCCTAACCATCATCGCGCTAGGTATTGATTTTTTAGCCATTTACACGCTTAAAAAAACGAACCCTTGGGGAACTTTAATAGGTGTTCCTGGTGTGATATTAACGTTACAAGCCTTATGGTTACTGGTAAATCCTTATGCTATTGTGTATGAAGATCGTTTTGAAATTAAACAAAGTTTACTATCTCATAAGCAATTTTATTATTTAGATGCTAAGTCGATAAATAATAAAAAATCAAATTATATAACAATTGTATATAACGATAGTGATGAAGAACATATTTCGATATTAGGAATTAAAAACGCTCACAAGGCTTTGTTTATAAAGAAAATAGAAGAAATGGTTGCTTTAAGTATTAAAAACAGAGGCTTTTAGCAAAATAATATTTTTGAATAGATAACACGAGCTCTACATGAAAAACAAAAAATACCTTTTCTTACTTATTCTTTTATTTCCTGCTGGACTAAAATTAATTTTAGAATTTACAACTATCAATTCTTCCAAACTACCCTATTATGGCGTAAAAACAGCCAATGGGAAAGATACCATTTATCAAATAGTTAATGAAACATTTACGATCAGATCATTAAAACCAGATAGTTTATCTGGCTTAGAAATGAAGAAATTAGATACTATTCAGTATCCCTTATTTGTCGTAAGTTTTATTAAGCAGAGCTATAAAAAGGACAATTACCGTATGGCTGGATTGAGCGAATATATTCAATTTAACAAAAGTAAAATTAAGGAAATTCCATTTTTTATAATAACACCATGCGATGGAATAAACAGCAGTAATTGTTTCAGTGAATTCGAAAAAATGAGTGTAGATAATTCAAATATTTTAAATTTATTTTGGAAGCCTTCCTCTTTTGACAGTCTTAATTACAGCTATTTTAAAGCAAAGCCCTATTATATTGATTATAGTTTTTTTGTATTGGTGGATAAACGCCGACATATCAGGGGTTATTATGATGGTCGTTATGTCAGTGAAATAAAACGTTTGATGGATGAATACCAACATTTGCGATTAAAAGAAGAAAAACAAACGATGTTGAATCAAAATAAAATTGAATCAAAATAATGAAAAACAAAATTAATTATGCTCTCTTTTTTTTAATTCTAATATCTATTATTGGATGCAGAGGACACGTAAATACAGAAAAATTAGTGTTGCCCATTTATGGCGAAAAGAAAGCCGTTGGTAGCGAAGTGAGTGATACAATTTATCATACTATTCAGTCGTTTTCCTTTGTAAATCAGTATCACGACACGGTAACCGAAAAAACAATTGCCAATAAAATTTATGTAGCTGATTTCTTTTTTGCAACCTGTCAAAGTATTTGTCCGCAAATGAGTTCACAGTTAATGAATGTACAAAAGGCATTTATTAAAGATGATAGCGTACTTATATTATCTCACACCGTAAATCCATTGCACGATACTGTTGAGGTACTTAATGGTTATGCTCAAAGTTATGGCGCTATTAAAAATAAATGGCACTTTTTAACTGGCAATAAAAAAGAAATATATGATATGGCTCGCTATAGTTATTTAGTGAATGCTTTGCAAGACGATGGAACACCAGAAGGTTTTTTACATAGCGAATTGTTACTATTAATTGATACACATAAACGCATCAGAGGCATGTATGACGGGACAGATAGCGTGGCTGTTGCGAAATTAATTTCAGATATTAGGTTATTAAAAGGAGAATAAATTAGTAATGAAAACAACGCTGAATGTTCTGTTTATGTTTGCAGTATTAAATTTGTTTTCAAAAAATGAATCTATTACTGTACATTATATGGATAGTTTAGATCATATAATTTATTCCGAAACTATAGTAATATCTAGCAGTACAAAAGAGAGCAAAAAACCAAATCCTATATTTCAACTCTTTAAAAAAAAGCAAAAACGTAATAAAAAAATTACGGCTGCGGTATTAGCTTTTCCTTTTCCTTTTGGCATTGTAGGCTTACATCGCATTTATTTAGGCACTAAGCCTTATGTGCCTGTTGCTTATATAGCTAGTCTTGGTGGGGTATTTGGCGTATTGCCATTTATTGATTTTTGTACTATACTATTTAATAAAGACTTTGATCAATACCGTGATAACGGAAAAGTATTTATGTGGATTAAGGATTAAGGTTCTTAGATAAAAACAGTAGGACTTCTTTTTTATTTTCTTTTGCTTGACCAAAAGAAACAAAAGTCAAGGACGAACGCCATATTTTGTTTTTATACGCTACAAAAGCCAGCCCACTATTTGCTATAAAAACAAAATTTCGCTCCGTTCGTCCACGCCTACCGCACCAATACCAACGTATGCGTTCATTTGCAGAATTTAGTTCGATCAATATTTTCTTAAAAAATTAAATTTAGTCCTTCCTAAATTCAAATTTTTTATACACTTCCCATTTATCATTTATGTGTTTCATTAAACAAATATGATTGAATGTAAATTGAGTTTGAAAATTTTTGAACTTATATGCTTCCCAAATTTTATAGAACATTGGTTTTTTTAAATCTCGGAAAGCCACGGTAATATGAGGATGAAAGCCTCTCATATCATCTGCTTGATTAAATAATTGCAAGTTTTTTTTGCAATGTTGCACTAGATTTTTTTGTAAATTAGTTAAGTGTTCATTTTCTGAAACAGAAATAAAAATAACGCGTGGTTCAAAGCAACTGTAATCTTTCAGTTCAATGTTAATGTTTTGATTAAATTGAAACGACTCCAAATTTGTTATTAATTTTTCTTCTTTTTCATCGTCCCAACTAAACGGCATGTGTAAGGTAATATGAGCTGGAGAACGCAAAGCACCCTTACTTCCATAGTTTTCAAACAACTCCGTTTTAATCGCAGTTATTTTTGATAAAACAGGTTCGGGCGGAACAATGGCTATGAAATATTTTTGATGCAAGGTTTATTAAGCGTGAAAACAAAAATAGCCATTAATATAAAAATCAGTATTTTTAATCTATTAAATTACGAACACTATGGCAGAAGACTTACAAATACAAGGCACTACAAAAGAAGAAAAATATAAATCGCTATTGCCACAAATAAAAGCATTAGTAGAAACAGAATCTGATTTGATTGCAAATATGGCAAATGTGTGTGCCGCTTTAAAATTTGGGTTTGATTTTTTTTGGGTAGGATTTTATTTAATAAAAGATAATCAATTAGTATTAGCGCCATTTCAAGGACCTGTTGCTTGCACGCGCATTCTTTTAGGTAAAGGTGTTTGCGGAACTTCTTGGAAAAATAATGAAGTTATTATTGTAGATGATGTTGATTTATTTCCTGGACACATTGCGTGTAGTTCATTATCAAAATCAGAAATTGTATTGCCTATTTATGATGGGAATAAACATATTGTTGGTGTGCTTGATGTTGATAGCGATGCATACAAAACCTTTGACAATACTGATAAAATGTATCTAACACAAGTACTTGAGTTTTTGCACTTTTAAACCTTTGCCTTGCATTTTCGTTTATTATTAGTAATCTTTGATTAGTAAAATTAAAACTATGAGCATCACTCGCGTATTTGATATTTTAGAATTATACAAAACACACTTCATTAAAGAGGATGTATTGTGCGGTAAAGAAAATAAGCAATGGAAAAAATATAGTAGTAGCGATGTTATAAATTATTGCAATGATGTGAGTTATGCTTTGCTAGCAATGGGAATTACTCATAACGACAAAGTAGCTATTATTTCTAACAACCGTCCAGAATGGAATTTTTGTGACTTTGGTTGTCAACAAGCCAACGTTGTTACTGTTCCTATTTTCCCCACGATTAGTAATCATGATTTACAATTTATTCTAAATCATGCTGAAGTAAAAATGGTTTTTATTTCAGATAAATCCATTTTAGCGAAACTCACGCAACTAGAAAAAGACCTTCCTCATCTTAAACACGTCATTAGTTTTAATCCTATAGATGGCATTATGTCGTTTACTGATTTTATCGAACTCGGTAAAAAAAACAGTGACGACGAAAAATTAAACAGCATAAAAAATTCTATTCTTCCCAATGATTTATTGACGATCCTCTACACATCAGGAACAACGGGAACTCCAAAGGGTGTGATGATTTCTCACAATAATTTAGTTTCTAATGTTTTGGCTTGTGATGGCTTTGTGCCTTTTGCAAGTTGGTGGAAAGCTCTTAGTTTTTTACCACTCAATCATGTGTATGAACGTATGATTAGTACGTTGTATTTATACAATGGCGTTTCTATTTATTATGCAGAAGGGTTAGAAACAATAGGCGATAATTTAAAAGAAATTCAACCGCAAATATTTGTATCGGTACCAAGATTAATCGAACGCGTTTACGAAAAAATTACTGCTACTGGCGAAAAACTGACTGGGTTTAAACGTGTTATTTTTGATTGGAGCATGCGCGTTGCCAATAAATATGAGCTTGACAACAGAAATGGTTTTTTATATTCCATACAACACAAACTTGCCGACAAATTAGTGTACAGTAAATGGCGTGATGCTGTGGGAGGAAAATTAGTTTGTATCGCATCTGGTGGCGCAGCGTTGAATCCAAAGCTTGAACGTATTTTTTTATGTGCTAATATTATTTGTTTGCAAGGATATGGATTAACCGAAACTTGTGTGGTAGTGAGCGTTAATAAATTCGGAGAAGACAATATTCGCATTGGTACTGTTGGTCCAGTAATAAAAGGCGTTGAGGTGAAAATAGCTGAAGAAGACAGTGAAATTTTAGTGAAAGGGCCAAATGTTATGCTAGGTTATTATAAAAATCCGGAAGCCACAGCAGAAGTGATAGATGCGCAAGGCTGGTTTCATACTGGAGATGTTGGAACTTTTATAGATAAACGTTTTTTAAAAATCACCGATCGTAAAAAAGAAATTTTTAAAACAAGCTCAGGCAAATACATTGCACCATTGATGATAGAAAATAAAATCAAAGAGTGTCGTTTTGTGGAACAAAGCATGGTTGTAGGCGAAAATCAGAAATTTGCATCCGCTATCATCGTTCCTTCATTTATTAATTTTAAAGAGTATTGTAAAGACAAAAATATCCCTTGGACCACTAATAGTGAAATGTCGAAGCATGAAGAATTAAAGAAATTGATTAACGAACACATAAAAACAATTAATAAATCATTAGCTCCTTACGAGCAATTGAAACGCGTAGCTATTTTAGACAAAGAATGGAGCATCGAAAGCGGTGAATTAACCCCTAAAATGAGCTTAAAGCGCAAAGTGATTAAAGAAAAAAACATGGAAACAATTCATAAAATTTTTGCTGTCGAAGATTAATTCACATTAGAATATGCACCCTATTTCCAACAAACTAGCCACTTGGTATAAAAAAAATAAACGAGATCTTCCTTGGCGGAATACGACTGATCCTTATAAAATTTGGCTATCCGAAATTATTTTACAACAAACACAAGTTATACAAGGCTTAAATTATTACATCAAATTTACAGAAACATTTCCAACGGTTACTGATTTAGCGAATGCGCCAGAAGACCAAGTAATGCGACTTTGGCAAGGATTGGGTTATTACTCGAGAGCACGTAATTTACATGCAGCAGCAAAATTTATACAAGCTACTTATAAAGGAAAATTTCCAAATACATACGTAAGCATTAAAGAATTAAAAGGAGTTGGAGATTATACTTCGGCAGCTATTGCATCGTTTGCTTTTAATTTACCCTATGCGGTTGTAGATGGAAATGTAAATCGTGTATTAGCTCGATTATTCGATTTGCATACAGCTATTAATTCTACTCAAGGTAAAAAAGAATTTCAATTATTAGCAGATGATTTATTAAATACAAAACAGCCTGCGTTGCATAACAGTGCTATCATGGAGTTTGGAGCACTATGGTGTAAGCCTCAAAACCCTAAATGCGAAACTTGTATGTTGCAAGAACATTGTATGGCATTTAAAAATGATACAGTTTCTATATTACCTGTTAAAAATAAAACGATTAAAATTAAAAACAGATATTTCAATTACATTATGTTTAACTACAAACAAGAGGTGTATATAACCAAGCGCACCGAAAAAGATATTTGGCAAAACTTGTACGAATTTGTATTGATAGAAACAGATACTGAAAGTTCGGAACAAATTATTTTGAATCATAAAACACTTACTAAACTCGTTTCTGAATTTACGGTGTCTTCTATTACACCAATGAAAAAACATATTTTATCACATCAACATTTATATGCTACTTTTTACGAATTAAAAATTCATAAACCCTTGAAACATCCGTCTTTATTGAAAATTAAACGATCTGAATTAGAAGTGTATGCGTTGCCTCAATTAATAAATAAATATTTAGGTTCGAAATAGCTGCACATTCTACGCTTCATTTTTTTAATTATCTTTGGCTATCTAATTAGCGTATGATTAAGCCTGTTTTGTTTTATATATGTATTCTACTTAATAGTTATTTAGTAGGGCAAACAGATACGCTTAAACAAACAGCTTCCTCTTATAAAGTTGCTTCAGATAGTTTAACTTCAATAACTAAAGGCTCAACAACGCTTGTCAACTCTCAAAGTTCAGCGACTTTAAAAAAAAGAACGTTACAGTTTAATGTAAGTGCTCGTTTTGGAAACGTTATGAGTTCCAGTTTAAATTCTTCTGCTCACAACGCTTTTGGTTTAGATAATGTAGCTGATATGAGGCTTTCCGCTGATTATGGTATTACTGATAACATAACGATTGGTATTGGACGAAGCAAATACAGAGAATTATTAGACGGTTCTATTAAATGGCGATTTTTAAATCAATCCCAAAAAATACCGTTATCTATTTGTGCTTATGTAAACGCTGGATATAGTGCAATGCCAACATCTAAATTATATGAAGGAACGGTGAAGCCCGCTACTAAAGAAGCTCATCGTTTGCAATATGTTAGTCAGTTAGTATTGGCTCGTCGTTTTAATAAAAATATTTATATTCAATTAATGCCAACTTATGTTCATCGTAATTTTGTAAAAGAATTAGTAAACACTACTAATTATGCCGAAGACTCAAACGACCTGTTTTCAATGGGAATTGGAGCTCATATCAAACTAAGTAACTGTTTAGCTTTTGTAGCCGATTATTTTTATAATTTTTCTAAATTTCAACATGATAATCCAACGGCTTATTTCAATGCCCTAGGCGTAGGTTTAGAAGTTCATAAAAAAGGATATTTCATAAAACTTAATGTAACAAACAATACGGCAATTATGTCTAGTAGTTTTTTGCCTTCAACACAAGATTCTTGGACTAAAGGTCAATTCAAATTAGGGTTATCTATATCAAAACATATATCTTTGTAACCTGTGATACCTAAAGACTCCGCCATACATAAATCAGATACAATTAAAAAAACTGATACGACAGAGCTTTCTGCTTATTCTCTATTTACAGGTCATCATTTGAAATCTTCTAGTGACAAAGATCCTATATTAACCAATACACCGATTTTATATTGGCCAAGTGTATTATTGTTTTTCGTTTTTAGCATCTATGTCTCTATAAAAGTAACGGATCCTAAAAAAATAATAAAAATTTTTATTTCCATTTTCAGTATACAAGCGTCTAAGCAACTTATTCGTGAAGATTATAAATTATACAAGCGAGTATCTGTTTTTTTATCAGCCTGTTTTATATTGGTTATTTCTTTT
>JANYGR010000185.1 GCA_025359355.1 Bacteroidota bacterium
AATTAAGTGAATGCCGATAGCACGCGCTAATTGTGCTAAACGGGCAATAGGAGTTTCTACTTCTTTACCCGCAGTCATAATTAAATCCAAACGAAGGTCATAAATACTTACCTTACATTGTGTTGGTAGTAGATGAGTTTGCCGATTTAATTATGACTGCTGGTAAAGAAGTAGAAACGCCTATTGCTCGTTTAGCACAATTAGCGCGTGCTATCGGCATTCACTTAATTATTGCAACTCAACGTCCGTCTGTAAATATTATTACGGGTACCATTAAAGCTAACTTCCCAGCACGTATTGCATTTCGCGTTACAAGTAAAATTGATAGTCGAACTATTTTAGATGCTGGTGGAGCTGAGCAATTAATCGGACGAGGCGATATGTTATTAAGTACAGGTAATGATTTAATTCGTATCCAATGTGCCTTTGTGGATACGCCAGAAGCTGAAAAAATTACTGAGTTTATCGGGTCTCAACGTGCTTATCCTTCGGCTTTCTTGCTACCAGAGTATGTGGGTGAAGATGGCTCTTTAGGTAAAGATGAAGTAGATTTAAGTGAACGTGATAAAATGTTTGAAGAGTCGGCTAAATTAGTGGTTCAATTCCAACAAGGCTCAGCGTCCTTCTTACAACGTAAATTAAAATTAGGTTATAACCGAGCAGGTCGTATTGTAGATCAGCTTGAAGCGGCTGGTATTATTGGTGGTTTCGAAGGATCGAAAGCGCGTGAGGTACGTTGCAAAGATATGGCTCAGCTTGATGAAATTATTAGAAATATAAAAGGATAGTTTTTCCGCTGTCTTGCGAAAGATTAAAATGTTGTAGTTCGTCTTTGCGAGGAGGAACGACGAAGCAATCTCAAACTAAAACAGATTGCCGCGCTATCGCTCGCAATGACGAAAAATCATTAACTCATACAAGCTGCTCTTAGCATTTGCATATACTGTAAACCTTTTTCTCGGGCCAAAGTAATGTTATGTTCTGGAATTAATTCGGGAGATGGATACAACGCTAAAGCCTTTGTTAAACTATCCTCTCGCAATAAATGCAACATAGGGTATATAGAACGATTGGTGTAATTAGCCGCATCATCATTGTCTGAACCAGCAAAGCAATAATCGGGATGGAAACTAGCTACCTGATAAACGCCATCGCAATCTTCTTTAACTATTGTGTTTTCAGCCTTTTTCACTAATTGCAAATACGATTTAAAATCAATAAAATCGTTTGCGAAAATGATAAACGTTGTTTCTATGTCTTCGTGATCATTTAAGAATTCAAACTCTTGAACAAGAGCTTCTAAACTTTGTTTCACATCAACATCTTTCAAAACAACATAGCGTACACTTTTTTTGAGAATAGCCTTAGCGGCAAAGGGACAAAAATTTAAGTCAATCACCACAGACTTGATCCACTTTTCAGTTTGCTGTATGATCTCTGATTCCATCAAAGCGCCACCTTATCTTTTTGGTACACATCGATACACACCAACATGGCTACAAATCCCCAAAATGGAACAGATGCTTTGTCGGTATCCAAAAAGTTATTTAAAAAACCATGCACAAAATAAGTACTCAATCCCATCAATATACAAATCGTCAAAATTTTCAAAGGCCTCTCTTTAATGGTATATACCAAACGATAACCCAAAAACATCACTGCTAAAACCAATGATAAAACAATGAGAGCACCCACTAAACCTTGCTCCGACAACGGACCTAAATACTCACTATGTGCATTTCCTTTATTACCAAAGTTTGTTGAGATTACTGTTTTTTGACTACTTTTTTGATAAGGCGCATATAAAAATTGATATGTGCCTGGACCATGTCCAAAATAAGGTTTCTCTTCAAACATACGTAAAGCGCAACTCCATCTATTTAGACGCTCTACGTTTGAAACGTCTGTTGAGATGTTAGTCATAGACTCAATGTTTGCCATAAAATCACCATCTGAATCCGTGTTGTTTCTTCCCAACACCATTAATAATTCCGATTGAAATGATAAGAAAATTAATGCGCCTCCTACAATTGTAAATAGAATAGTACGAAACTTTAACCCAACTATCAACGTCGCTAATACACCTAAAGAAACAGCTAAACTGAGCCACCCTGCTCTTGCGTAAGACACTACAATCGAAATTAAAAAAATCGTTAACAAAGCTAAACTCAGTGTTTTTATTCTGATAGGAATCCCTTTCATTAAAACTAATCCAAAGGTAATAGGAATGTACATTGCTAAAGCTGCACCATAAGCGGTATGATCATTATAAAAAGGAGATACTATCCAATCCGCTGTTTTTTCATCAAAACCATAAGCAGCGTGTTTAACTGTTGTAATAATAGCCACAATAGCTAAGGCAACGGCATAAAACAAGAGGTGATTTATGATAGCTTGTTGCTTTTTGAAAAATTGAGTGGCAATGAAATAACAAGAGGTTAAAAACCAAGTACGCGCCAATATAAATTTGACAGAGATGATTGGTAATTCACTAGTAATGGTTGTTAACAGCATCCAAGCCATTTGAATAAAGATGATGATCGTAATAGGATGCCTTAAAATACGTTTATCGGTTATACCATTACTGACTTCATTTAAAAAATACACAAAGGTAATCCCAATCATTAAAGGCTCAGATGGCAAACTTAAATTTAAACCCTCGGAATATCCTAATTCTTTAAGGGTAATCGCTAAAGGTGTAGAAAACACCATGAGGTACATGATTTTTTCTATATCAAAAACAGCTAATAATACCACTAAAATAGCAGCAGGCAGTAAATTATAAAAATAAAAATTACCTCTATCAAATACTAATACATAAGCATTTATTAAAATGTAGCTAACTACAATAAAATAAAATACATAAGTATTTTTAAG
>JANYGR010000215.1 GCA_025359355.1 Bacteroidota bacterium
ATCCCTAAGTCCTTTAACTCAGATACATTTCAATTAAGCCCTCTGGCGCAGAAAATGAGATAGTTTTTGCATCATCGTCAATTTCGTCAATTAAATCATCGTTGAAAGGTAAAATAATTTCTTTGCCGCTAGGATGAATGATACGAGCAATTACATTATCCGTTTTATCGTCCATATCACTGATAGTGCCAATATTTCCAAGCTTATGATCGATAATCTGATAACCTATAAATTCACTTAAGGAATCCTCGTCTTCTACAATAAAATCAGGTAAAGAAAACGCTTTTTTGCCAATCAATTTTTTAGATGCATCAATGGTATCTACGGTTTCTAATTTTATAATATAACCAGTGTTATTTGGTCTGCATTCTTCAATAAAATAAGGTACCTGAGAGCCATTAAGTTCTAAGAACACAGATTTAATGATTTCAGCATCAATATCTAAACCATCATTGGTTCTTAATATCACGTGTCCTTTTAGACCGTGCGTTTTACTGATGTATCCTATTTCTTGTGTGTTCATTTATCTGTTTTGAAAGTTAAAAGGTTATGAAAGTTGGAAAGTGTAGTGCGATTAGAAATATTAAATAATAGTTTTGGGTTCTAACTTTTCGCCTTCCCATTTAGCAACAACAGCGCTAGCTACAGCATTGCCAACCACATTCGTTGCCGAACGTCCCATATCTAAAATTTGATCGACGGCTAATAATAATAACAAACCTTCGCCCGGAATATGAAACATGCTTAGCATTCCTGCAATTACAACCAATGAGGCGCGAGGCACGCCAGCCATGCCTTTACTGGTGATTAATAAAATCAACATCATTTTAATTTGATCAGCCATACTCATATCAATGCCATAAGATTGAGCAATAAATACGGTTGCAAAAGTCATGTACATAATGGAGCCATCTAAATTAAATGAGTAACCAAGCGGTAATACAAAGGATACGATGCGATTACTAATACCAAATTTTTCTAGCTGTTCAATTGTTTTCGGCATCGCACTTTCGGAGCTTGCTGTGCTAAATGCCAGTAAAATTGGCTCTTTAACGTGAGAAAGTAAAGAGAAAAAATTAATGCGTAATACTAAGCAAATGCTAAATAACACACCAAATACAAAAAATAATAAGCCGCCAAAAAAGCAAGCCATTAAATAGGCATAACCACTTAATACATCCAAGCCTTGTTGTATGACCACGGCGGTAATGGCTCCAAACACACCTATCGGTGCAAAATTCATCACAAAATTAGTGACTTTAAACATCACATGCGATAAACTATCCATGGCTCTAATCATTGGTTTGCCTTGCTCACCAATAGATGCAGCGGCTATACCAAAAAATAACGCGAAAATAACAATCGGTAAAATTTCATTTTCTGCCATCACTCTAATAATACTATCTGGTACGACGTGTGCTACAAAATTTTTAGCATCTTGCGCATTGGCTTTTACGCCTGCATCTGCGTCAACAGAAGGTAAATCAAGGGCCATCACTTTTCCTGGTTCAAACAAATTAACGATAACCAAGCCTAAACTCAAAGCGAGTAAGGTAGCAAACGTAAAATAAATAATTGTTTTTCCTCCAATTCGCCCTACTGATTTAAAGTCGCCCACTTTGGCTACACCCATTACCAATACAGCTAATACGAGTGGAGCAATGATCATTTTGATAAGGCGTAAAAAAATATCACTTAGTATAGAATAGTTAGAGGCGACTTTTTTCTTGGCTTGTTTTAATTGTTCTTTTTCAACTTTCGCATAATGCTCTACTAGTTTTTTTTCGATAGTTACATTACCCTTAGCAGATTGCTTAATATAGGATTGTTCAATTTTTACGGCGTTATTGGTGATTGATTTATTGATGGCATAACCTAAGGATATACCAACGATCATAGCAATAATAATAATGGTAATGAGTCTGTTTTTTTTCTTGAACATAGTTTTAGTGATTGGACCGCAGAGAACACTGAGTTTCGCTGAGTTGTTTTTATTTTTTATTAATGTAGATTATTTTCAAATTATCAAATTGTTTCATTTTTCTCTGCACCTCTGCGATGAAGAATTTGCGTCATCTGCGTTCTATATTTTCGAAGTTTTATTTCTTAATATAAAATCTGCCAAAACTAAGGCGGCCATACTTTCTACTATAGGTACTGCTCTTGGCAATACACACGGGTCGTGACGGCCTTTTCCTTTGATGATTGTTTCGTTACCTTCTGTATTAATCGTTTGTTGATCCTGCATAATGGTTGCTACTGGCTTAAAAGCGACGTTGAAATAAATATCTTCGCCATTACTAATGCCTCCTTGTATTCCACCACTGTGATTGGTTGATGTTGAAACTTTTTTGTCACCCTGAGCGGA
>JANYGR010000229.1 GCA_025359355.1 Bacteroidota bacterium
ATTTGCCCTTAGAAGCCATAAAATCTATAAATACACTATCTGGTAATACTTTCACAAAAATATCTTTTAAAGCAGCAATGCGTTCTACTCTGTAATCATCATTAATTTCTTTCAAATGAAAATCTAATCGTTCTTTAATAGATTCCTCTGAAGAAGCTTTATTAGAGCCAATATACCATTGATGCGCAAATAAATTTTGATATGGAATCCCTGCAACTGCAAATTCGTTGAATTCTAATTTTAAATCATCGGCGGTTAATTTAATAGCACGACTCATATTTTCTACCGATAAATGTTCGCCACATAAACTGAGGTAATGCTTGGTACGACCTGTAATGACAATCTCTGCATGATCTAAGTCTGTAAAACGAATGGTATCGCCAATTAAATAACGCCAAGCGCCAGCGCAAGTGGACATTAACAACGCGTATTCTTTACCTAGCTCAACATCTTTAATTGTTAATGCTAAGGCATCAGGTTTTAAATTACCATCTGTATCAAAATTTTGTTCGTTAAACGGAACGAACTCGTAAAAGATACCATTATCAAGCAACATGCGCATTCCGTTATCTCCATTAGGGCGCTCTTGATAAGCAATTAATCCTTCTGAAGCTAAATACGTATCAGAATAAATAAGAGGAAAAGCGGTAAGTTTACCTATACTATTTCTGTAAGGTTCAATGGAAACACCTGCATGCACGTATATTCTAAGATTAGGCCAAATATCATGAATTGTTTTTACTTGATAAAATTCGATAATGCGTTCCAAAATAATTTGTATCCAAGCGGGAACACCAACAATAACGCCTATATCCCAGTCTTTAGCATTTCTGATAATTTCAATTAATTTAGTTTCCCAATCTTTATAACGCGAAATATCTTTTCCTGGTTTATAAAATCGTTGAAACCAAATAGGAATGTTAGCGGCTGTAATACCACTTAAATCGCCCGAATAATGACTTCCGTTAAAATCTAATAACGTGCTTCCGCCAATCATTAACATTCCTTTTTCAAAATGTTCTTTAGGTAAATCGTAATGTGCTTGAGCTACAATTTGTCTCACACTGCCTCTTTTAAAGGCGCTTAACATTTCTTTGGTAACAGGAATGTATTTACTCGCAGCTTCTGAAGTACCTGAACTTAACGCAAAATATTTGATATGCCCTGGCCAACATACATAAGGCTCGCCTTTGATGGCTCTATACCACCATTGTTTGTAGATGCTACTGTAGTCGTACATTTGTACGTTTTGTTGAAAGGCATCAATCGGATTTTTTTCTTGCAATAATTTTGTGAAATGAAAATGCTCGCCAAAGGCTGTGAATTCAGCTTTTTTCAATAATTTTTTTAATACTTTTTGTTGTTGAATATTAAAATTACTTCGCTTAGGAATTTTCCCCCTAAGTTCGACAGCACGTTTTAATATGGAACCAAGTATTTGCATTTTCTTTCAATTAGTTAATTAGTCAATTCAACAATTACATTTTCTTTTCAATTGCCTCATCGTTACATTAGCTCATTGCACATTATT
Organism: Bacteroidota bacterium; assembly: GCA_025359355.1. Classification (GTDB taxonomy): domain Bacteria; phylum Bacteroidota; class Bacteroidia; order B-17B0; family Aurantibacillaceae; genus UBA4416. Next base: position 1,532 of record JANYGR010000229.1, read on the forward strand.
TAAGGTATCTGAAATCGTGATTATTTTTTATACTTTTTAATGACGCTAAAATTAATTTAATCACATTTTCTACATCTTCTTTATGAACACTCTCCACAGTAGTATGCATATAACGTAATGGCAATGAAATCAATGCAGAAGCCACACCTTCGTTACTATAAGCAAAAGCATCAGTATCTGTGCCTGTACTACGGCTAGCTGCTTGACGTTGGAAATCAATTTTGTTTTTTGTAGCAGCATCAATAATTAATTTTAATAAATTATTTTGCACGGCTGGTCCATAAGATAACACAGGGCCTTTACCACAAGCTAAATCGCCACTAGCTATTTTATTCATCATGGGTGTTTGTGTGTCGTGGCAAACATCAGTAATAATAGCTGCATTAGGCTTAATGCGATGTGCAATCATCGTAGCTCCATTTAAACCAACTTCTTCCTGAACGGCATTTACGATATATAATCCAAAAGGTAATTTTGTTTTAGATTCCTTTAATAGACGAGCCACTTCAGCAATCATAAAACCACCAACTCTATTATCCAGCGCTCTGCCTACAAAATAGCGATTATTTAATTCCATAAATTCATCTTCGTAAGTTACTACGCAGCCTACATGAACACCTAATTCTTCTACTTCTTTATCAGATTTACAACCTAAGTCTAAAAAAATATTTTTAAGAGTAGGGGTTTCTTCTTTAGCCGCATCACGCACATGTATAGCAGGCCAGCCAAACACAGCTCTTACAATGCCTTTATCCGTATGGATGTTTACACGTTTAGAAGGTGCTATTTGATGGTCGCTTCCGCCATTACGACGTAAATAAATAAAACCATCTTTAGTGATGTAATGCACGAAATAAGAAATCTCGTCAGCATGAGCCTCTATCACTACTTTATATGGTGCTTCTGGATTAACCACGCCCACAACGGTTCCATAGGTATCTACAAAATGCTCGTCAATATAAGGTGTAATATAATTTAACCATAATTTTTGACCAGCAGTTTCAAAACCAGTTGGTGATGGGTTATTCAAATAATCTTTTAGAAAGTTTAAAGAATTTTGGTTGAAAATACTTTTTTCTTTTTTAGTTGTTTTCTTAGCCATAATAAGTGTGATATAGACTTTAAATATAAAAAAAATCTGGCATAAAATGACGTAAAAAAACTATATTTACCACAATGATGAACAGTTCTGTAATAGAGATATATACTGATGGCGCTTGTAGCGGAAACCCTGGTACTGGTGGGTTTGGTATAGTGATGAAATATAAAGAACAGCGTAAGGAATTAGCTTATGGGTTTAAATTAACGACTAACAATCGCATGGAATTGATTGCGGTTATTGTTGCGTTAGAATCTTTAAAAAAAGAAAATTCAGACGTGATTGTCTATTCAGATAGTAAATATGTGATTGATGCTATTAACTTAGGTTGGGTTTACAATTGGGTGAAGAAAGATTTTAAAGACAAAGCGAATGCTGATTTATGGAAACGTTTTTTAGCAGTTCATAAAAAACATCATATTAAATTCATGTGGGTTAAAGGCCACGCGTCCAATAAAGAAAATAACCGTTGTGATGAATTAGCGGTAGCCGCAAGTAAAAGCAAGCGTCTGTTAATTGATGAAGGATACGAGAATTCTAAGAAAGGACATAAGTTATAAGCAAGTGATTTTACAATTAATTATGACAACTACGTTGAAAAACATGAATTTATTTTTAGCAGTATTTACTGTACTATTTTTTATTAAATGTTCAAATGCTCCAAAGGAGACTTCAATTACAAGGAACAATGATACTCAAATTGAAAATCCAGAACTATCCGTAAATGTAAGTTTTTATGAAGCGGTAGACTATCATGCTGCAAAAGAAATTTTATTTGATATTGATGCTCAACATGAAGAAGAAATAAAGTATGACTATTTAGCAAATGATTCTGTTAAAGCTTCATGGGAAATAAAACAACATCCTCTAACGAGTAAATTACTTATTAGTGAGTATCCAGGAATTGCTGGTACTGGAACTCATCAATCGACTAGTGTATTTATTGCGGTCGTTTTAGTAAATGATACTAATACTATTAATGAATATTTTCCATCAAAAAAACACAAGAATGTTAAACCTTTTTGGATAGTAACAGATGGTAGTGCAACCCTTGCGTTAATTAAAAATAAATCAAAAACCTTTTCAAAAGGCGCGTTGAATTCGCTAGAATATAAAGATTTTAGTCTTCACGGTTTCACGCAAATAGTTGCAGTTAATAACCCAACAACCACAAAAGATTTAAAATCATATTTCGGTACAAAATCACCATTAATAACAAAAATTAAATTCAACGAGCAGTACGAATTTATTCTTGAAACTAGTTCTAAAATTTATGATTTCAACAAATCTTTTGGTTTCGGACATATTGACACAAAGGCTTTAAATGCACTTAATAGAGAGTATAGTTCTTTTGTAAAACCCTATCAACAATTTTAATATTGCCTGCCTATACATAACCTACTGGTAATGCGGGTTGACATCAAAGCATTTGCAAAGTCGAGGTTGCTTCGCAATAGTTATTTTCATTTATTTTTAAATTATAGTTCTTATAGCATATAATCATTTGAGAAAAACTTTGATTTTCGTTCTTCTAAAATCTCAGCCATCATTTTTTTATTCAATTCCACATCTTTTATTGCAACCATTGTTCGTATCGAAAATACACGTAAGGCATCAAATACGCTCAATGTACCTTCTGCCGAATCTTTTCGCCCGTTAAATGGAAATACATCGGGGCTACGTTGGCATTGACAGTTGATATTTACACGGCACACTTGGTTAACCAAAGGGTCAATCAATTCGGCTAATTGCGAAGAGTCAGTTCCAAAAACACTAACTTGTTGTCCGAAGTTTGAATCTACCATATATTGTATGGGTTCAGATATATTTTTAAAAGATAAGATAGGAACCACTGGAGCAAATTGTTCTTCTGAATAGATGCGCATATCTGGATTGACAGGATAAAGCACGGCAGGGCAAAAGAAAGATTCGTTGGAAACACCACCATTTTCGTTGATGATCTTAGCGCCATTTCTTACCGCATCTGCAATTAATTCGTTAATATAAAGAGGCTTATCCATTTCAGGTAATGGTGTAACCATCACGCCATCTTCCCACGGCATGCCCATTTTTAATTGTTCTACTTTTTCAACAAAACGTTTATTGAAATCGTCAACAATACTTTCATGTACAAAGATAATTTTAAGCGCCGTGCAACGCTGTCCGTTAAACGATAGACTGCCAGAAATACATTCATTCACTGCTAATTCTATATCGGCATCTTTTAATACAATGGCCGGATTCTTAGCCTCTAAGCCCATGACAGAGCGTAAGCGGTTTGGTTTTGGATGTGCTTTTTTTAGAACGTTGCCAGTTTTACTTGATCCAATAAATGAAAACACATCAATGCCCCCATGTTCCATTAATTTCATAGCCGTATGCTTTCCATGACCGTAAATGACATTAATAACTCCTTTAGGAAAACATTCTTTAAAGGCATTTAATAAAGGATGTACTAATAAAATCCCATACTTAGCTGGCTTAAAAATAACGACATTACCCATTATTAGCGCAGGAATTAATAACGCGAACGTCTCATTTAACGGGTAGTTATAAGGGCCCATACATAAGGTTACACCAAGCGGGCCTCTTCTTATTTGAGCATAAATGTCGTTTTTCTTTTCAATTTTTGAGCTATCTCTGTCTAAATTTTTAAGTGCTTCAATAGTGTCATAAATATATTCAATGGTTCTATCAAATTCTTTTTCTGAGTCTTTTAATGATTTTCCAATTTCCCACATCAGATATTTAACGATAACAGATCGCTGTTCCTTCATTTGTTTTGTAAATAGCAACATGTGCTCAATACGTTTTTTAACGGGCATTGTGGGCCATTCGCCTCTTCCTAAGTTATATGCTTTTTGTGCAGAGGCTAATGCTTCTAAGGATTCTTTCTCTCCTAATAAGGGGTAAGACCCCAATCGTTTACGGACTAACTCATCATTTTCCTTTATGAAAACAGGAGAAAATATATCTTGAACATGACCATCCCACTCTTTAAGTTCCCCATCAAGCAAATATAAACGCTGCTCGTGTTGCTCTGGAATATCCATATTAGAAGGGATTTCGCTAGTTGTAGGAAAAATGTTTTGTATTTTATGTAAGTGATTCATAGTATGTTTTTTTATTTTAGTTCTAACTGTATAGGAAATATTAGTTGTTGGTTGACGACTTCACCCTTTTGTTTGCCTGGGTTCCATGGTGGCATAGTTGAAAAAACTCGTAACATTTCTTTGTCAAATAAAGTGTATTCAGTTTCTGGTTTTTTTAGAATTGATAGATTTATAATTTTCCCTTGCCTATTTACTATAAATTTTAAGGTTGTTTTAGTTTGTAAATATTCTTGTTGTTTTGGATATACAAAATTAGATGAAATGTAGCTCATTAAATCAGGAAACCCATTCTTGTATTTTGCCATCGAATCAATTACAAGATAAACAGTATTTGTATCAATTGGAGAAGGCTTTACAGTGCATTGATCCCATGATTTTTTTGTTTTGCAAGAGCTTGATGCTAATACAATTATGCCAAACATCATTATCAACGTTTTCATGCTTTATATTGCCATACTAATTATACAGGTTTTGTTTTTAATTAATTTATTTTCTCGTTTTCTATTACTTAAATCGTTAATAATTTCATTTTTTTCATTTTCTGTTAGTTTACGTTTACTAAGTATTTGCCCACCTTCTAAACTATTATTGTACCCTAGTTTTGCAATTATAATTGTTGAAGTATGTGGATAAATTTTAATTTTTGTTATTTCTAATAAGCTAAATTCTATACATGCAATTTTGACATCATAACAATCTTGCACTAGGTTCAATTTTGTGATAGTTTTTATTTTAGAAAAATCAGGGTGGATAATAGTGTCCCCATTTAAGCTACGTATTTGTATTGATGCTTGAACAATAGTATCGGCATCACTTGCAATAGATATGATTTTCGTGAATGTATCTTTATTTGTAAGGCTATCATAATATATAACGTATGATGAGGGAATACTTTTTAAACTATAATCATATTTAAATTTATAATGTTTTTGACCATATAAATTTGAAAAAAATAAGATGGTAATTAGAGATAAATATTTCATCAAAAAACCTTTAATAGATTAGCCTAAATTATATATTAAATGTAATAAAATAAAAATTACAATGCAATGGTATTTGCTACGTTAAGTATCATTTCTTTATTTACCGTTGTTAAGATAGGAATATCAATACTTTTAATGAATGGTGCGTAGTTCTTAATAGACGCTTTTACTTCAGTATTAAAATCGCCATTAAAAATCAAGGCTTTAATTTTGAAATTATGTTTTAGTAAATAATCAATCGTTAGTATAGAATGATTGATGCAACCTAAGTAATTAGAAATAACTACTATAATTTCGCAATCAATTTTTCTAGCAATATCAATCACATAATGTTTGCTATTAATAGGAACCATCAACCCTCCAGCACCTTCAATTATTAAATTATTATTAGCTTCGACTCCGCTCAGCCTGACAGGCAATAAAATGTTTTCTAATTCAATAGTAACACCATCTATTTTAGCAGCCATGTGTGGTGATAAAGGTTCTTTTAATAAATAAGCTTCAGGAAATATAGTTGTTTTTGTATTAGAGATTAATTCTTTGATAGTCATAGAATCTAATCCTTCATTAGTACCACTTTGTATGGGTTTCCAATAATCAGCCTTTAAAGCTTCGGTTAAAATAGCTGATACCATTGTTTTACCAACATTAGTGCCTATACCTGTAATAAAATAATTCATGGTTGATTAAATAAGGCAAT
>JANYGR010000259.1 GCA_025359355.1 Bacteroidota bacterium
AAATCAGGTAGAGCATTAATTGCTACGACTTCCTATGCTACTAAAGGCTTCTCCATTTTGTTAACTGGTAAAATGATTGATAACATGAGCTTTAGAAGTGATAGAAATGCAACGAATACGATTGACATGATTAACTATCAACCATCGTTAACCAAGCCGCACACCTATATGATGGCGGCCTATTATCCTTATGCATCCCAAGCTAATGGCGAAGTTGGTGGTATGGGCGAAATTCAGTACAAAGTAAAAAAAGGAAGTTGGTTAGGTGGAAAATATGGGATGGATATAGCCTTAAATGGTTCTGTATTTTATGGATTAGATACAGTAGGAACTGGCATTGCAGATTCTGCAAGGCATTTGAATTATACTACAAATTATGGGAATGTTGGTAATGAATATTTTCACGATATTAATATTGAGATCAATAAAAAATTTAGTAAAAAATTGAAGATGACATTTATGTATGCGAATCAATTCTTAAATCAATCTGTTGTGCAATTCAATACGCTTGATAAAGAAGAACATCCTGATGTTCGTTCTAATATTGGTGTGATTGACATTACGTATCGTTACAAAACAGGTTCTGCTATTCGTTTTGAAACACAAGGCTTTTTTGGAAAATATGAATATAAAAACGCGCAGTTCGATCCGAAAGGAGATAAAAATATTACTAATAATACAGGCTCTTGGATAACTGAATTAATTGAATGGACGCCAACAACAAATTGGTTTTTAATTGTAGCCGATCAGTACAATTATAATAATCCAACTCCCAATAAACAATTGCATTATTACTATGGTAGCATTGGTTATGTAAATGGTCCTACTCGAATCTCTATTAGTTATGGTCGTCAACGACAAGGTATTTTTTGTGCAGGTGGTGTGTGTCGTTTTGTACCTGCGGCTAGTGGATTTAATATCAGTATATCATCAAGTTTTTAATTTATAAATTCAATATAACATGAAAAAATATATTTCATTTTTTGGTTCGCTTCTTATTATCGCCACCTTTATTGTTAGTTGCGATTATGTGAACAATGCAATTCCTCCTTCAACGGCTTCCACAACAGGTAGTACAACGGGGCCAACTATTATTTATCGTAAGGCTTTAGTAGAAGATTATACAGGACATAAATGTGGTAATTGTCCAGCAGCAGCTCAAAATTTAACTTCTTTAGAAGGAACATACCCAAACAAAATTGTTCCAATTGCAGTGCACGCAGGTTATTTTTCTAATGTAGCAGGCACCTATACTACTAATTTTCAAACAGTAGATGGTACTGCTTATGATACACAGTTTGGAAATTCTGCGGCTGGTAATCCAAACGGATTAATCAATCGTGTGGGTTATGGTTCTGGTTCTTTTATAAAACAGTGGTCGTCATGGGGAACTGAAGTAGCTCAACAAATTGCTATACCTGCTATTTTTCAAATCAAAATTAAAAATGTATTTAATACAACTACTTCGTCGTTAACAACCAGTATTACCGTTAAAGCATTAGCAAGTATTACAGGAACTTATAATTTAGTTGTAGTGCTTACGGAGGATGGTATTGTTGCAGAGCAATTGGATTACAGCCTTCCTTCTGGATCTCAACAAAATCTTAATTATCAATTTAACCATGTGTTACGTGGCGCTATTAATAGTACTTGGGGAGATGTTGTTACAGGTATTGCTAATGCAAATGATTCGGTAGTGAAGCCTTATACTCAAGTTATAAATACTAATTATAATCCTGCTAAATGCCATGTAGTAGCGTATATATATGATGCTAATACAGCGAGTCCTACCTATTACGAAGTCTCTCAAGCAGAAGAGGAATTGGTGAAATAATAAATTAGAATTATTTAAAAAAGAGTTCAATTAATTGAACTCTTTTTTTGTGCTCATATTTTGCCTTTGAAAGCTATCTTTAATTGTATATTTTTACGGTTTAATTTTTATTTGAATGAAACCATCTATTCCAAGAGGCACCCGTGATTTCGGACCTGCAGAAATGCAGAAACGTCAATATATTTTTAATATAATCAAAACTAATTTTCAATTATTTGGCTATGCTCCTATTGAAACTCCAACCATGGAAAATATTACCACGTTAACAGGTAAATATGGCGAAGAAGGAGATCAACTGATTTTTAAAGTATTAAATTCACGCATACACGAAAGCAAAGACGATAAAAAAGAGTTACTAAAAAAAGAATTTATTACCTCCCTTGAAAAGTCATATAATTCAGAACTATTAACTGAAAAAGCATTACGATATGATTTAACAGTGCCCTTTGCGCGTTATGTAGTGATGAATCATCATGCATTAACCTATCCATTTAAACGCTATCAGATACAGCCTGTGTGGCGTGCTGATAAACCTCAAAAAGGGCGTTACCGTGAGTTTTACCAATGTGATGCCGATGTCATCGGTTCCGATTCTTTAGTGAATGAATTGGAGTTAATTGCCATGATGGATAAATCATTTGCTGAATTAAAAATTCTGGTTATCGTAAAGTTCAATAATCGAAAAATATTAAGTGGTATTGCTGAAATTTTAAATGCCAGTGATAAAATAATTGATATTACCGTTGCGATTGATAAGCTTGATAAAATTGGGAAAGACGGCGTTATCAAGGAATTACAGTCAAAAGAAATTTCTGCTGAAGCAATAACAAAGTTGGAACCTTTAATTGATTTATCAGGAACGAATGATGCAAAAGTATCGGTTTTAAAAACGTTTTTAGCGTCGAGTGAAATTGGCAAAAAAGGGATTGAAGAAATTGAATTTTTATTAACTAATTTATCTTCCATCAATATTAAACACATCAACGTTGAATTAGATATTACGTTGGCGCGTGGTTTAAATTATTACACAGGAACTATTTTTGAAGCAAAAGCTGATTCAGGAACCTTTACTCCTAGTATTTTAGGTGGTGGTAGATATGATGATTTAACGGGAATTTTCGGACTAAAAGGACTATCTGGTGTTGGTATTTCTTTTGGTGTAGATCGTATTTATGATGTGATGGAGGAGTTAAATTTATTTCCCGAATCAGTTAATAAAGTTTCTACTACAAAAATTTTATTGGTAAACTTTGGTGAAGCTGAGCTAATGTATTGTGTGAGTTTGGCTGCCAAATTAAGAGCTGCTGGAATTAACGCTGAAGTATATCCTGATGTCGTAAAGAAAGTTTCAAAGCAATTTGAATATGCTGATAAAAAGCAAATTCCTTATGTTGGTGTAGTTGGTTCAAATGAAATGACCAATAAAACCATTATGCTCAAAACAATGGCTACAGGCGAACAACAAGAGCTTAGTGTTGAAAATTTGGTGAATGCACTAAAGTAATTTTTTATTAAACCGTTGTTTGATATAAGCGTTTAAAAAAATAACGGCTAATATAATTCCAAAGCCTAAGTAAAAAGTGAGCGACAAATCTTTGTTTTCATGAAATAAGATACTGGCTAAGATAATACCGTAAACACCTTCTAAATTTACCGTAAGGTTGATTGTGTAAGGCGAAATGTATTTCATTAAATTCACGCTAGCAATAAAAGGATACACGGTACAAACGCCTGCTAATATCGACAATAAAAGAATGTCTTGATTCGATATACTAAAAAAGCCAGAAGAAAAATTACCGTTGCATAATAAGAAAACACTTAAACCAATAAGCGCTGCTGTTAATTCTACAAAAGATAAAACAGGTGAAGTAATGGGTTCTTTTTCATCTTGAATCAGTACACCATTAAATACTGAAAAAATAGAGGCTGTTAATGCGGCAAGCATTCCTAGTAGCACGCCATAACCATATTTTATTTCCACCGAAAAAATTAAACCAATGGCGCCAATAATAATAGTGCCTATAATTAATTCGTACCATACAAATTTGCGTTTATAAATTAAAGGCTCCATTATGGCTGTAAATAAAGTGCCTGTGCTAAATGCAGCCATTGTAACGGATACGTTTGATACTTTGATGGCACCGTAAAAACATAACCAATGCACGCAAATAATACATCCAACGACGCTTAATTGCATTAATTTTTTCAGAGAAATTTTTAAATCAGCCTTGATGTATATTAAATAGAGAGCCATCATCGTAATGGTTATTGCTATTCTAAACCAAACTAATTGAAGAGCACCAGCGCTAATACCTCTGCCTAGTATAGGCGACCAGCCCCAAATAAAAACAATGAAGTGTAATAGTAAATGATGTTTGCTAATGTTTTTAAACACAAGTTATTTTTTAGGTAAAGACGAAATTAATTCTGTGTAATAGCGCTTAAATTCAGCATTTGCGGGATCTAATTCACAGGCTTTTTTTAAATCTGCCAAGGCTTCATTACCTAAACGGTTATCAATAAAAAGTTTTGCTCTATTGACATATAATATAGGATCGTTGGGATTGGCTTCTATTTCTTGATTAAGAACGATCGCTAATTGTTTATTCGTTTTAATGTTGGGATTAATATACTTGGCGTTTGCTAAAATCCATTTTTCTGTAATCTGCGCTTCCAATTGAGGAGGAACGCTGTTTTTATTTATATTTTTGGCTTTTGCTAAATCCATCATAGCTTTATCAGCATCTCCAAAATACTCATAAGCTAAACATCTATTGATATAGCTCGTTGCATTTGAATCGGAAATAGAAATGGCAGTATTAAAATCAGTCAATGCCTTTTCTTTGTCACCCATTGCTACATAAACATTTCCGCGATTATTGAGCAGTTGAATTTTTCTTGGCTGTTTAGCAAGCGCTTTATCATAATAAAATATAGCGTCCGAAAAATTCCGACTGTTATATAAATATTCTGCTTTTTTTGAAAGGAAAAAATAATTGTCTGGCGCTTCAATAATACCAGCATCTACAAACGATTCTGCATTCTTATAGACGTCCATTCGTACATATGTTTTTATAGAGAATAATATAAGGAAAAGTAGAACGGAATAATTAAAGAGTTTAGAGTGTATGTTGAAGTTTAATTGAGATACAAATAATAGCAATCCTGTCATTGATAAATAAATACGATGCTCATAATGTTCATGTGATGTTCCGGAAGCACCATACCAAACAGGGATTGAGAGCATGCCGAAAAATATAAATAAACCAAACCAAGCGATAAATTTGTCTTTTACGCCAAGTTTAATGTATAAAATAATAAATAGAATTGTAATTAATATGCCGGGTATTATTGAAGATGCTTGTAAGGTTGGGAATACGGATTGTTGAAACGGGAGAGTTGATTTACCTATGAATAACAAATAACCGAATACACTATTAGTAATACTTGAGCCTAAACTTTGCCCGGTTGATAAAGAACTATTTACGACACTTGTTCTTATGAAGAACCAAGTAATTAGTAAAATAAACCATGAAACAATAAGTAATATATGACTCGTATTAAATTTAAATTTTTTGTAATAAATGACAGAATATATTAAAGGTAAAAGAATCGCGTTTTCTTTAGTTAAGAGTGCGCAAATAAAAAATATAAAATGGCACACTAAAGAGATTGTCTTTTTTTGTTTAGTAAATTCATTTAAAAAAATAACAGACGCCAATGCAAATACAGTTAGCATACTGTCATTTCTCCCTGGAATCCATGCTACTGAATGGAGCGCGATAGGGTGGACTGCAAATATCAATGATAATAAAAACGCGAGCTTCGTATTAACATCAAACTGCTTTAGCAATTTGAATAATAATAAAACAGATAGTATATGTAGAATTAAATTAGTTAAATGATAAATAGAAGGAGATAGTTTCCCGATATGAAAATCAAGCATGAAGCTTGTAATGAGCATAGGCCGAAAATATAATCCAGATAGTGATTTGGTAAATAATATCGGCAGATTCTTCCAATGAGATAATGTTTCGGTATTTTTTACAATAATCCATTGATCATCCATCGGAGAAAAATCAAAAAATAAACTTTTGAAATACAAACAAAAAGGCACTAAAATAAGTACTAAAATAAGTTTGTTTTTGTTATCGTAAAAAGTTGGTTGAAGTGCTTTTGCCATTAGGAATTATACTCCAATTTTATCATTTACTATTTTTAAAATTTCAGCTTCCAAAGCAATTGTTTTTTGTTCAATTGCTTTTCCTTTTGCAATAATTTCATTGACAACAGTTTTATCGTCATAGCCGCTAGCATTTATACGAACATTCATAAAAGCACCCATTACGGCACTTCTAGAACATAATGCGCCTACACCTGCATCACTTACTGAGTTTGGATTTCCAATTTCAGCCATCGCTTTTACAAGAGTCATACTATCAAAAGATAATTGCATCACTTTAAACGGAATGTCGATAGCAAATTTAGTAGCTGCTTGGATAGCTTGTTTGCGTAATGTTTTTTCTTCATCAGTAGATTTAGGTAAACCAAAAGCCGTCATAATTTTATTAAAGGCTGCTGTATCTGCATCCACTAATTTTGTAAGCTCGTCTTTGTAATGTTGCCCTTTTTCAGCCCAATTACTAAACTCTTCCCAGCGATCATCCCATCCTTTTTTATGTGAAGATAAATTAGCCACCATTGTCGCTAACGACACTCCCAATGCGCCAATGTAGGCTGATATAGAGCCACCGCCAGGTGCAGGACTTTCACTGGCTGTTTCATCAGCAAATTCAGTTAAGGTCATAGTTACTAATTTACTATCTGCTTTGTCTTTTAGTAAATATTCGATAATACGCTCTTCGGGTTTAAAAGAAGATAACTCATCTAAACCCATTGATTTTACAGCTATTTTTATTAATTCTTTTTCTGATACACCAAT
>JANYGR010000270.1 GCA_025359355.1 Bacteroidota bacterium
AAAAAAAATCTCGTAAGAGGAAAGATATTTCGCTTGAGAGCCTTGATGTTCCTCGTGCGACTTCATACTTTCATCTTGCAAAAAAATAAATTCTATTGAGAGTGCTGTTCTTTCTCCTTTGAAAAAATATTTTTTCGTGAAAGGAAAGATATTCCTCTCGCATTAAAAAAAATTCTCGTAAGAGGAAAGATATTTCGCTTGAGAGCTTTGATGTTCCTCGTGCGACTTCATACGCTCATCTTGCAAAAAAATAAATTCTCTTGAGAGCGATGTTCTTTCTTCTTCTAAAAAATATTTTTTCGTAAGAGGAAAGATATTCCTCTCGCATTAAAAAAAAATCTCGTAAGAGGAAAGGTATTTCGCTTGAGAGCTTTGATGTTCCTAGTGCGACTCCATACCTTCATCTTGCAAAAAAATAAATGCTCGTTACAGGAATGATATTACTCTTAAGAGTTATAATGTTCCTGTCGTTATAAAATAATTTCGCTTGAGAATAAAGGCATTCCTCTTGCGATTGATGTTGTTTCTCTCACAATAAAATATTTTTTCACGAGAGGAGGGATGTTCCTCTTGGCTGTATAATGCTGCGAAATGCCCCACTTAATATGCTATTAATCTTTGACTTAATTTTTCAATTTCTAATAATTACTTGCAGATGAGTAAATCCATTTATTATTTTATTTAATATGTTTTAGTAATATAACAGATACATTAAGACTTATGCTTCTGCATTATGTCGCAGCATTATAAATCATTACTGTTCGGAACATGGTTAATCGTCAATAATATGGGCAATTTTATTGGTATTGCATTGCGATAGTTATTGGAAGCTTCGGAGCGAAAGCGGAAGAGAGTTAATGAAAATGTTTTTAAAAAAGTTAGATTAGGTCACGGACGATACGTCCGCGACAACGGGTGTATTTCCAGTTTGATTAAATAAAAAAACCGTAGCGCATTAACTACGGCTTTCTTTCTTTATATGGTCACGGACGACACGTCCGCGACAACGGGATTAGTTTAACGCAATAAAAAAACCTTAGATAATTTTAGTTGACATAAACTAACATAGCAATTAGACTTTAAACATCATGCGCACGGATACCTAACACACATGCCAACGCTTCATATCCGCGCAAACCCTGTATTTGCTATATCCGAGACAACGGGGCGTTATGGCACTTGAATTATTTTTTTACCATTGTTGTCTATAATTTTTTTCAAAATACGCCCTTTATTATAAATGTAATATAAAACTAAATCTCCTTTTTCCGAATACTCTTTATAATCTCCATCAGGCTCATTATTAATTAAAAGCCCTTGCACTTTTATACTTCCAGATGGATAATAATATTCATACTTTCCATTTATTTTACCGCTCTCATACACCATAGATTGTTTTATATTTCCTTTTTTATAATAGGATGTGTAAGATCCGTTATAAATCATTTTTTTAGATTTATAATTAAAATTAGATTCTTCAATTAATACTTTTTTTAAATATTTTTTTTGATTAAGTTTTTGTTGATTTTGAGAGTAATAATCTACTTGTATTAAATTATTTTTTTTATCGTAATAATAAAAATAGCCATCATACTCTTGTAGGAGTTTAGAATTATTTGTTTTAAACTTTGGATAAAACCCTTGATACATAATATTATTTTTACTAAAATATAAATAAATGTAAGGTATTGAATCTGAATTAATGCTATCATGATCTATAATGTAATTATAAAACCCTAAATTATCAAACTCATAAGATCTACCTATAAGCTTTCCTTTATTATCAAAATAAGATATATGCTCTGCTTTTTTATTATCGTAGAACGTAATTGATTTCCCAATTCTAATTCCATTTCTCATATAACAAGAATCCCGTAGATTTCCATATCTATATAATAAGTATGTTCCTTCAATTGTATCATTTTTATAATTCAATATTATTTTGATCCCATCTTGCGCATTTTCGCAAATACACTCCCCATTTTTTAAACTATTTATTTCTTTAACATTGCACTTATAGTTATTATTAGTTAAACAGTTAATGCTTTCTTGAGCATTAACTGTTGCAAAATATGATAAAATAAAAGTAAAAACAATTATTCTAATGCTTCCTATGTTTTCTGAATTTCCCATTTCGTTTTAAAATTTTAGAGTGTGGTTTTCTACTTCGATATCCCCCGCTCCGCTGCATTTGTAATGCTGCGGAAAGTTCTACTTAATAAGTCATTAATGGTTGACTTAATCTTTCAACTTCTATAATACTTTCCATTTCTTGGTAATTACTAGCAGATGAGTAAATCCATTCGTGAGTTTGTTTCACTAGCCCTGCCTCTATAGGATTGTTATGAATATAATTTATTTTATCCCAAACAAATTTTTCGCTAAATAATTCAATAGCATGGTTACCTTCTTGCCAAAATTTAAAATACGTGTGTCGTTTACTTGGCTCAGCCTCCTCTTCAAATAATTTCAACATCCATTCTCTTCTGCTTTCTGGCTCGTTTTGTATTTGTTCTATAATCTTCTTCGAAGTAAACTTCTTAAAATCTCTTATTGTGTCTTTTAATAAAAATGGTTCGTTTGTATTTGCAATCATATGTATATGATTGCTCATAATGCAATATGCAAATAACACTAAACCCTTTTCTTTTTGGCAGTATTTTAAAGAGTCAATTATAGCATCTCTATGATTTTTACGAGTAAATACATCAATCCAATTTACTACAGTAAGTGTCAAAAAATAAGCTTTGTCTGTTTTTATATTTTGCTTTTCTCCTTGTTTCATATATCACATTATATAATCTAATTTAAGATGTTTTTAGTAATATAGCAAATACAGTATGCTTTATACTTCTGTATGATGCCGCAGCATTACAAATGCAGCGGAGCGGGTGGCATAGCTACTTGGGATGGTGTTAATTTCAACCCTATTATACTACCTAAAAGTCCTGTTTGTACAACTGATTTTTATATTTCATCAATAGTAGAGTATCAAAACGAAATTTATATCTGTGGAGGTCCTTTTAATATAGGTTCATTAAATTGTGCTCGTGATATTTATAAATTTAATGGAACATAATGGGTATCAACTACAGGAACAGGTTTATTTGGTAGCTTTGATTCCGTTGGCAATTTAATTGTTTTTAATAATGAATTATATGCTTCTGGACATATGCAAATATCTAATGGTAATCCAGGCAATAATATTATTAAATGGGACGGCATTAACTGGAAAGATATTGGTTTTGGTAATACTGCATCATTTATTGGTATACGGAAAACATTAATATATCATAATCAATTATGGGTATTTGGTAGTTTTACTCAGGTAGCGGGATCTCCCGCATCTAATATTGCCATGTACGATGGTACTAATTGGTGTGTCTTACCAGATACTGTTCAAAATAATGTATATAGTGTTGCTGTGTACCGAGATACCATTTACTTAGGAGGTGGGTTTACTAAAATAAATTCGGATACTAATATGGCGTATGTGGCTAAACTTAAATATCCAACATTGTATAGTCAATGTGTAAATGTTGGTATTATAGAATTTAAAAATAATTCTAATATTTCACTTTATCCTAATCCAACTAATTCTACTTTAAATATTGTTGACGAACAAAATCAATTAATAAACTCCACCATAGAAATTACAAATTATTTAGGACAATGTGTTTTTTCTGATACATTTTCTAATCAAATTGATGTATCTCATTTTTCAAGTGGGGTTTATACAATCAATATCAAATCAATTAGTGGCGAGTTATATCACGCTAAGTTTGTGAAGGAGTAAAGGCTTTTTACTAAATAAATGACTTATTATTTTACTCATAAGCTCCTGCGCTTGGATGTAGAGGATCTCTAGGTATAAGACCCGTTATATCCTTTTGAGTTATTGGATATGGTGTTTGATATATATTTGTTCCAATTGCTTTTGCGGCAGAAGTAGATCCGATTTGAAAATTATAATTTACCACATCTACAAACTGAGCAGATTGATTATATACATTGTTAACTGACGTTGTCCCGGTAATGACAGAGGTTTTAAGTAAACAGCTATTAAATTGAAATATTTTAGTTGGAGATGTTGGCGTTTTTACATCGAACTCTAGTTCATTGCCAGCTGATCCATCAATAATACAGTTTCCAAAATACAAACTATCATATTGGGAAATATTAGTGCCGTCGAAGTTATCAAGGTGCACGCAGGGTTGCGTGCCTCTGCCCCCATCTTTATTAAAATAATTAGCAAAGGTATTGTGAAGGAAAACAGCATTACCACCATTTGTTATGGCCGCACAATATTCTTTACAATTACTGATGACATTATTAGCAGCCCAAATATTAAAAAAAGAGGTATAAAGCCCCCATTTAGAGCAGTTTTTGATGATGGTATTGGTTAATTTTACTTTAGTTGGCTGAGAAGCGTTTAATAAAATATCAGCCTGTAAGCCTATAAACCCATTTTTAATAATGGCGTAATTAATGTAATTATCGGTATGTCCTTCATTTATCCAAATACGATCCCATTGTCCTGGTAAATCAGCATAATCGGCTTCTCTTCGGTCTCCCTGAAAGGTTACTTCATTTCCGAAAGCCCCATTTACTTGTAAGGTTCCATATCTATATACCCATAAGCCAGCATTTTGGTGGAAGTAAACTTTTACGCCTGGATTAATCACTAATTTCTGAAGAGAATCGACCACCAACCAGCCATATATAACATGAGGTTTGTTATCATCTGGTTGCCCTAACGCTCCGCCTCCCCAAGTAACAGTAACGGCAGTTGTTAGAGATGATACAGTAGAGTAGGGCAAAAAGCCTGTTTGATATTGTATAGCCTTATTTGGATAGTGGTAATGGGCATCTTGTCCCCAAGCCTCGAGTGCAACCGATTGTTGACTGCCATTAACATCAAATAAAATTTTATCTTGAATAATTAAAGGACTTAATGCGTAGTTCGGATTTACATTAACCTGAATAAAAATAAAAACACTATCATTTGCTAAAATCTCCACATTGGTAACTTCTTTTCCAGATACACCGTCTACATTCATAATAAATTGTGAAGAAGATCCCTGTTCTAATCTTACAGACGATATATTTATTTTTTGACTATTTAGATTTCTAACCCTGATTTGGCGAGTAGCAGAGCCGATGGTTGTAAAAACGGTATCAAATAAAACTGAATCTTGCGAAAATGAAACGCGGGCTGATGGGTCGGTTAATAGCTTGTCTTTTTTACAAGAAATGAAGCTAAAAAACAAACACAAAGTAGAAATTAGTAAGATAATTTGGCGATTCATAAAGCAAATTTATAATATTAATAACGGTAATTGATGAATTTTATTTTATTTTTAAAAAAAATAGTTGTGGCTTAGAGTTTTTTACTATATTTGCATTCCAAATTTTCGAATAATAAATAAGAATTAAATAAAATGAAAGCAGAAATTCACCCAGAAAACTACAGACTTTGTGTATTTAAAGATATGTCTAACGGATACTCATTTTTAACTAAGTCATGTTCAGATACTAAAGATACTATCGTTCATGAAGATGGTGTAGAATATCCATTAGTAAAATTGGATATTTCAATGACGTCTCACCCGTTTTATACTGGTAAACAAATGTTGGTAGATACAGCAGGTCGTATTGATAAATTTAAAACGCGTTACTCTAAAAAAGCGTAATTATTTTTTAGTTATATTGTTTAAAATCCATTCGTTTATGCGAATGGATTTTTTTTTGATTGTAATTATATAAATAATAACGAAGGCTTATTGAATATCATTAATAAAAACTGTAATTTAGAGCAGGTAATATACCTTAATTGACCAATGGAAATAGGCTTATACGAAGTGTGGATGAAACCTCAAATAGTTGATTTGTTTAGTAAGCAATATGGAGTTGGCGTTGATGAGTTTTCGAAATTGATTGATGATTTTTATGAGCATTCTTATCAAAAACATAGATGCATCAGAATTGTAGCAACGGAAGAAAATGTGGTTATTGGATTTCAGTCATTTTTTTATTGGCCTTATAGTTACATGGGAATTACTTATAATTCTTATCAATCAGGTAATTCCTTAGTGCATCCCGATTATCGGGGGAAGGGAATTTTTCAAAAACTTTTGTCTTATATAGATAATCATCAAAAAGAATTGAATATTGATTTTTTGATAGGCTTTCCTATTATTGATTCTAAAAATAGTTTGTTACGAAATAACTGGGTTAATTTATTTAATTCGCAGTGGTATATTAAGCTATTAAACCCATTTTCATTGGTAATTCCAGTAAATATGAATAAATTGAAGCTGGTTTTTAATGATCCGTTAACTAATAATATAGAAGATCCAGATTACATTCGACTATCTAATTCTAATGAATTTATTCAATGGAGAGCTGACTATTCGGGGGCAAGTGACTATGTTTATTTTACATATATTGAAAATGAAAAAATAATTCAATTTCAAATGAAGTTAGTGATGAGAAAGCGAATAATAAAGGAATTACAAATTGGGGATGTGAAAACGAATTATAATAACGATACGGATTTTTTGGAAAATAGCCTACATAAACTTATTAAGAAAGCCCGTGAAGTGTCTTTTTTGAGTATACTATCTGTAGCATTAAATGAAAATGCTGATTCAGTATTGATAAATAGTTTACTGAAAACATCTTTTAAGCGAACAAATAAATCTATTTTTTTTATGGTAAAGCCATTTATTAATTTAAAAGAATTAGTAAATGCAGATAAATGGCTTATGTATAGGTCGGATATAGATACTTGGTAATATGCAGTTCATTCCATCCATCCATACAATAAATCATTTAGTTAAAGCTGTTTTAGGCACTATTGAATGGTTATTCGGTAATCCTAACCCCACCGGTGAATTAGTAGTTATTAACTATCATGGAACGCCGCTAAAATTTAGTTCTAATTTTGAGAAACAATTACAATTTTTTCAAAAAGAATTTACATTAATTGCACCATCTGATATAAATTCATTTTATAATAATACGATTACTAAATCATCTAAACCTTTTCTGTTATTGACATTTGATGACGGAGTGTTAAATAATTTATATGCCATCGACGTATTAAATAAATATAACTTAAAGGCTTATTTTTTTGTAGTTCCAGATTTCATTAATACAAAAGTTGAATTGCAGAAAGAATATTTTATTACTCATATCAGACCTACAATTCATAGTGTAATAGACAATAAAGATGAAGATTTTAAGGCCATTGGCTGGAGTGAGCTAAAAAAACTAGCTAATAACGGACATCAAATTGGGTCTCATACCAAAACACATACATTAGTAAATACGGATAGTGTTGAGAAAGTTCAATTAGAAATTATTGAAAGCAAAATTATTATTGAGCAAGAAATTCAATTAGAAACGGTAAATTCGTTTTGTAGTATTAACGACTCATCATTAAGTATAAATAAAACGTCAATGGATTTAGTGAAAAAAAATTATGATTATTTTTTTTCAACCTATCCAGGGTCTAATCTTAATGATAAAAATAAGTTATTAATATATCGTTGTAATATTGAAAGTTATTGGTTGCTTGGGGCTGTTAAATATGCTATTGGTAAATGGGATCAAAAACGTTGGGCTGCTAAAATACATAGTTTTAAAAAATTGGTAGAATGATTTATAAAAATATTTTCACATCAATAAACAATCAGGTTTTGTTAATTACAATTAATAGAACAGAAAGTTATAATACATTGAGTTTACAATGTATGGAAGATATTAGTAATGTATTAGCTAGTGCAGAAAACGATGAGGCTGTAAAATGTATTATCATTACTGGAGCTGGAGATAAGGCATTTATATCAGGTGCTGATATAAATGAATTTAAGGCTTTGAAATCGAATGAAGGAGAGGCTTTTTCTAGAAATGGGCATTTGTTTATTAATTCGATCGAAAACTTTAATAAGCCTATCATTGCTGCGATTAATGGATATGCTTTAGGTGGAGGTTGCGAAGTGGCTATGGCTTGTCATTTAAGAATAGCAAGTGAAAATGCTTATTTTGGACAGCCTGAAATAAAATTAGGTATTATGCCTGGTTATGGCGGAACTCAACGTATTTTACAATATTTAGGAAAAAATAAAGCACTTGAATATTTATTATTAGGTAAACGTATATCTGCAGAAGAGGCATTTAATAGTGGTTTGGTAAACGAAGTTGTTCCATTAAATCAATTATTAATAAGGGCTCAAGAGTTGGCGGAAAGCATTGCATCTTACAGTTCAACTTCCGTTAAAGGAATTTTAAAAGCAGTTAATGCTTATTATAATTCGAATGAAAATGGGTTTGAAGTAGAAATGAAAGCCTTTGGAGAATGTATTGAAACGACTAATTTTAGAGAAGGGATTGCTGCTTTTTTAGAAAAACGAAAACCATTTTTCAAATAATATGTCTGACACATCAACAAAAACAATCATTATTTTATATACTGAGTTGGCAGGCTATTTACTTAGTTGTATTAATGAATTAGCTAACAACAATGTTAAGGTGCATATTGTTAATTATCCAATAAATAAAGAAGCTCCTTTTCAGTTTGAAAACACAAATACTACAATTACGTTTTATAACAGAAATGATTATGATTATGAATCACTAATTAAATTAGTAGAAACAATCAATCCATCCCTTATTTATTGTGCAGGTTGGAGTGATAAGGATTATCTAAAAACAATAAAATATTTTAAGTCAAAAACCACAACGTTATTAGGGTTTGACAATCAATGGGAAGGCTCATTAAAGCAGCAATTATCAAGTATTTATGCACGTTTATTTATTACTCCATATTTTAAATATGCTTTTGTACCAGGCAACATACAGCAAGACTTCGCATTGAAATTAGGCTTTAAAAAAACACATATTATTACTGGCGCGTATTCTGCAAACACAACCGTTTTCGAACAAAATTATCTGAATGATCAAGAAAAAAAACGACAAGCATTTCCTCATAAATTTATTTTTGTAGGTCGTTATGTTGCTAATAAAGGACTTTTGGAGTTATGGCAGGCATTTACTGAATTACAAAATGAACAACCAAATGATTGGGAATTATGGTGCCTAGGTGTTGGAGATATCAGTCCAATTAATCATCCTAAGATTAAACATTTTGGTTTTGTACAACCTTCTGATTTAGCAACATATACTGAACAAACAGGCGTTTTTGTGTTGCCTAGTCGTTTTGAACCATGGGGTGTTGTTGTGCATGAATACGCCGCTTCAGGCTTTCCACTTTTACTAAGCAATAGAGTAGGAGCGAGGGAACAATTTATACAAGAAGGAAAAAATGGTTTTGAATTTGAAGCAGGAAATGTAGAGTCAATTAAACTAGCATTACAAAAAATAATAACCTTAAAGGATTCTGAATTGTTTGCTATGGGCGAAAAATCAAATGAATTATCAAAATCTATTTCGCCAAAAACTTGGGCAGATAGTTTACTTAAGATTTTATAAAACTAAAGCGCAGCTAAAATATTTTTTTCAACGCGTTCCAATAAATTATTTGTAGGATATTTTACAAACTTATCTCCTGTTACTTTTTCATAAAGTTCGATATAGCGTTCGGATATTTCATTAACCCAAGCGTCACTCATTTCAGGAATTTGCTGCCCTTCTTTACCTTGGAAACCATTGTCAATTAACCAACGACGAACAAACTCTTTGCTTAGTTGTTTTTGTTCTTCATTATTATCTTGTCGTTGTTGGTATCCTTCTAAATAAAAATAACGTGACGAATCGGGTGTGTGAATTTCGTCCATTAAATATATTTTACCATCACACAAACCAAATTCATATTTAGTGTCCACTAAAATAAGTCCCATTTTATTGGCTATTTCCTGACCACGAGCATATAATTTACGGGTATAGTCTTCTAATTGCTTATAATGTTCTTCGGATACAATACCTTGTTTTAAAATTTCTTCTCTGCTAATATCTTCATCATGTCCTACAGAAGCCTTTGTAGTAGGTGTAATAATGGGTTCAGGAAATTTATCATTTTCTTTTAATCCTTCAGGTAAGGTAACACCACATAAAGTTCTTAATCCACTGTTATAGGTTCGAGCAGCATGACCTGCTAAATAACCACGAATAACCATTTCAACTTTAAATGGCTGGCAAACTCTACCAATACTAACAACAGGATCAGGTACAGCAGTTATCCAATTAGGAATAATATCTTTTGTGGCCTCTAAAAATTTAGATGCTATTTGATTTAATACTTGTCCTTTGTAAGGTATGCCTTTAGGTAAAACCACGTCAAATGCACTAATACGATCACTTGCTACCATTACTAATAATTTATCATCGATATTATAAACATCTCTTACTTTGCCTTTATAATAACTTTTTTGTTTTGGGAAATTAAAATGGGTAACGGTTAGTGCTGACATAATTATTTATTTTGAGGAGGTAAATATAAAAAGATTAAAGTATATTAGTTTGATTCAATGGTTTAATTGCCATATTTTCAATTTCTGATTGCTCTTTTTGAAGATGATACTCTTCTGTTTTTTTTAAGTAATCTTCTTTGGTGTAGTAATAAAGCCACATATAAGCCATAAAGCCACCGTATGTATAATTTCCTTGTCTTGCCAACTGCAATAAAATAATTATTAATACAGCATTGGAAATAAGCCAATGGTAATCACTTATTTCATTGTCAGGGTCTTTTTTAATGTAATAGTTTTTGATAAACAAAAACATAAATATTATACCATATAAACCAGTTTCCGATACGATTCGTAAAAGCATAGAATTAGCATCAGAAGAATTATTTTTATATTCATTTCCCATATAAGAATTGAGATTATATTTCTCGAATGCAATACCATGAGATCCTAATCCTGAGCCAAATAAAGGATTACGGACAAAGTTTTCTTTTGCTACAACAAAATTATTATATTGTACAAAACTCGACCCGTGAATTTTTCCTAAGATATTTATTTTATGAGATATTTGTTGTAAAGCTCCTCCTTGAGATTCACTCGACCCATCTTTTTCTAAAATCCCTTCAAAATATAGAGCGGTTACCCCATCTATACGTGATTTAAACTCATCAACGTTATTATATAAATAATAAAAAATAATTAAAACTACGGGTACTGCGAACATCAGATACCTTACTATACCAAAATTAATCAATAATAAAATTACCACAAATAATATTCCTAAATATGCTACGGAAGAAAATGTTAAAAGATAAGTTAATACGATTAAAATGGATTTATTTCTATTAATAAAATAAGCAGTTCTGAAAAATAAATTATAAACTGCAATAAAAAAGGCTGGCCCAATTGTAGAGGCTACATAAGAAGGTTCGCTAAAAAAGCCATTAACACGAAGCCCAAAAAATCCTCCATTTGCTAATCCCCATTTATTAAATCCTAAATAGCGAAAATCAAAACCATACCGAAACCCTATATTAAATGAAATAATCTGAATAATACATATAATGCATGCTACTACACAGAAGTTCATATAAATTGCAAAGAATTTTTGTATATCCCTATCATAATATTCAAATACATAGTAAAAAAATAAAACGCCTAAAAAAATATTCAAATAGATTTTAAAAAAATCACTTATTGTATTGTTTTCAAAAAAAATATTGATCAAGCCAAATATTAATAAAGGAATAAAAATGTAAAATATTTGCGTAGGAAAGCGATACTTGAAAATAAAAACTATTAATAATAAGATAAGAGGAATATAATTCAAATAAAACTCAAAGGGAGTTTTAAATAAAATAATTACGCTGAAAAATAATATAGAAAAAATACCAAAATCTATGAGCTTACTTAACATCAGATAAATGTAAAGTTTTTAAAGTTATTTTTGTTTCATTTGTTACAAAAAATGAATAAAATATATAATGAAATTGAGTGTTTTCGTTCGTAAAAAAACTGTAATTTCGCTCATCTTTAAAAACTACAATTATGCCTAAAGGAATTTATAAAGTACCCGTTGCGGTAAATGAACCAATTAAGAATTATGCTTCAAAAAGTCCAGAAAGGTTGGAATTACAAGCTATGTTAAAAGAATTGCGTAGCAAGGAAATAGAAATACCTATGTATATAGGAGATAAAGAAGTTAAAAGTGAAACTAAAGTGAGGTTAGCACCTCCACACGACCATAAACATACGTTAGGTCATTTTTATAAAAGTGATAAAATACATGTAGAGCAAGCGATTGCTGCCGCTTTGGCTGCTAAAGATAAATGGGCTAGTTTAAGCTGGGAACACCGCGCTAGTATATTTTTGAAAGCTGCCGAATTAATAGCAGGACCTTACAGAGCTAAGTTAAATGCCGCTACTATGCTAGGTCAAAGTAAAAGCGCCTATCAGGCTGAAATTGACAGTGCTTGTGAGATTATAGACTTTTTAAGATTTAATGTTCAGTATATGACTGAGATCTATGCTGATCAACCAGTTTCTGGACCTGGAGTTTGGAATCGCCTAGAATGGCGACCTTTAGAAGGGTTTGTGTATGCCTTAACTCCATTTAATTTTACAGCCATTGCAGGTAATCTGCCTACAAGTTGTGCTATGATGGGCAATGTGGTTGTTTGGAAACCAAGTAACACACAGGTGTATAGCGCAAATGTATTAATGGAAATATTTAAAAAAGCAGGCGTGCCCGATGGTGTAATTAATTTAATTTACCCAAGTGGTCCTGATGCTGCCGAAGTTGTATTTAATCACAAAGATTTTGCAGGTATTCATTTTACGGGTAGTACAGAGGTATTTCAAAATATTTGGCAAACAATTGGTAACAACATTCATAAATATAAATCGTACCCACGTATTGTTGGCGAAACAGGTGGAAAAGATTTTATTATGGCGCACAAAAGTGCCGATGTAAATGTACTAGCTACAGCCCTTTCGCGTGGTGCCTTTGAATATCAAGGGCAGAAATGTTCAGCTTGTTCGCGTGCTTACATTCCATCTAATTTATGGGAAGAAACAAAAAAATTAGTATTAGCCGATTTAAAATCAATGAAAATGGGCGGTACCGAAGATTTTACTAATTTTATAAATGCCGTAATTGACGAAAAAAGTTTTGATAAATTAGCTACATACATTGATGCTGCTAAAAAAGATAACAATGTAGAAATTATTGCTGGTGGAAATTACGATAAAACAAAAGGCTATTTTATTGAACCCACTATTATTGTAGCAAAAGATGCAAAGTATGTAACCATGTGCGAAGAATTATTTGGCCCTGTATTAACACTTTTTGTTTACGATGCCGATAAGTTTGAAGAAACGATGGCCATTGTGGATTCAACTTCTATATATGCCTTAACGGGAGCTATTATAGCGCAAGACCGTTACGCCATTGAATTAGCCACAAAAAAATTAAGCAATGCTGCTGGTAATTTTTACATTAACGATAAATGTACCGGTGCCGTTGTTGGCCAGCAACCCTTTGGTGGAGCGCGTGGCAGCGGTACAAACGATAAAGCCGGAGCAAAAATAAATTTGTTGCGTTGGGTAAGCCCACGTACTATTAAAGAAGTTTGGGTACCACCAAC
>JANYGR010000340.1 GCA_025359355.1 Bacteroidota bacterium
ACAAAATATATTTACCATCCTTGCATTCGTTGCCTTGCTATTCCCTATGATAGCAGGCTTTATGAAAAGGGATAAAAATCCGCACCTTACAGGCATTGTGATAAATAACGTTAATCCAGATTCTACATTTACCAAAGATCAATGGTTTAGTGGCGAATACCAAAGTTTAAAAGACGATTACAATAATGATCACTGGGCATTTAAAGAAAAATTTGTTCGGTTAAATAATCAATTTTATTATGATGCATTTAATCAGTTACGTGTAAATGGCTTCGTATCAGGGAAAGAAAACTATGTATATAGTGAGGGGTATATTTTTTCTGCCTATGGTGATGATTATGTAGGTGATGAAAAAATAAAAACAAAACTAGAAAAAGCAAAAGTTGTTCAAGATTCACTTAAGAAAAAAGGTATTGATTTATTATTAGTATTTGCGCCAGGGAAAGGGGAATATTGCATTGAACAAATTGAAGATAAATACAAGCATGCTGTTACAAAAACAAATTATCAAGAATATATTTCTGTATCAAAGGCATTAGGCATTAATGTACTTGATTTAAAAGTCTATTTTCAAAAGCTGAAATCAACAACACCTTACCCTTTATTTCCTCAATTTGGGCATCATTGGAGCTATTACGGAGAATGCATCGCTGTAGACACAATTATTGGGCACATCGAAAAATTGCATCACTGCGATTTACCAGATATTACTTGGAAAAACATTGAAGTAGTTGATACAGCTCGTAGTAGAGATGCTGATGTTTTAAAAAGCATGAATTTATATTCTAATCCTAAACAGTTAATGAAATTGGCCTATCCCGAAGTACTATTTGAACAAGATACGTTGAAAAATGTAACTAGAGTTCTTACCATAGCTGATAGTTATTGGTACGGCCCAGTATATTTAGGAGTGCCTCAAAATTGCTTTGCTGGTGGGCAGTTTTGGTACTATTATAATAAGATAATTCCAAACCCAAGTGCTACCGAAAAAGTGGAAGTATGGCAATTGGATTTTAAACAGAATATTGAAAGTAATCAGGTAATTATGTTATTATATTCTGATGGTAATTTGCCTAACTATGGAAATACATTTATTGAAGATGCATACGAACTATATACGAATCCTAAAAAATACTACGAACGAGTTGAAAAAACGAAAACCCTTAAAGAATTTGAAAAACAAATTCGTGAAAAACCAGTCTTGTTAAAGAAAGCAACTAAAAAATCATTCGATCTTCAAATCCCTTTAGATTCGGCTATTAAGCTCGATGCTATGAAATTAGGCGGGATTAAGTAATATTGTTTGTTTATATTAACGTTTACTTCCGATTATTTAGTTAATGAATTGGTTGATTAGTCCAATATTATTAATATTAGTACATTTATAACAATAAACACTATTTTTCATGAATAAACTTTTCATAATTCTTGTTTCAATTATTATAAATTGTTTTTGGTTAGGGTTATCAGCTCAAGACAAAATTGATGTTCCAAAGAATAGTTTTACAAAAAAGGCTATTGACGCTTACGAAAGCCAAAAATATGATACAGCTTATAGTTTTATATTGAAGGATAGTGCATTACATTATCCTGTTGGTCAATATTATTTAGGTATGATGTATAGAAATGGTAAAGGAGTAAAGCACGATGATAGCTTAGCTGTTTTTTGGTATAGGAAAGCTGCTGAAAAACATACTGGTGCTCAATCAAGTCTGGGGTGGATGTATAGAAAGGGATATGGAGTGCGTAAAAATGATAGTATTGCAGCAATATGGTTTAAGAAGGCATCAGATAGCGGTAACGTGAATGCTCAATGTAATCTTGGAGTGATGTATGAAATGGGTGAGGGTGTTGTGAAAAATGATAGTATAGCAGTTTCCTTGTACAAAAAAGCAGCAGAAAAAAATTATTCAATCGCTCAATTTAATTTAGGGTTATTTTATAGCAATAATAAAGGAGTGGCTCAAAATGATAGTCTCGCAGTGTTTTGGTACACCAAATCAGCAAATACAGGATATTCGAATGCTCAATGTAATCTTGCTTGGATGTATGAAAATGGTAAAGGTATTATGAAAAGTGATTCCATGGCGATTATATTTTATTCATTATCTGCTAAGCAAGGTAATGAATCTGCTAAAAATAAGTTGAATATTTTAAATAATAAAATAAATGCTCTTCATTCACAAAATAAAATTAAACAAAAGGTATCTCTATCTAGGAAGGATACTTTGTATCTGAAGCAAAAAGTTCACGATTATTTTGGTTTAAAAGCTGAAATGAATTTTACTTTTTCAAATAGAGATGTTAGTAAGGAAACGAAGATAAAACATGACGTTCCTTTTAATATTAAGCAAGTAAATAAATTAGAAAAAAAAATACAGGGAAATTTTAATGACGCAGATATTTATTTAAAAATCGGAGAACTTTATAAATATAATTATAACAATATCATGTCTCAAAAATATTTATTCAAAGCGATTGAATTATATAAGGAGAGGGTAAGTGCTAAACCAGATAGTGCGAGTTCTTATGACAAATTAGGTAATGCTTATTTTTATTTAGGAAATTATAAAGAAGCTATGCTACAATATGATTTTGCGATTAAAATTGATTCTAATGATTCGGTCGCTAAAATTTGTAAAGCGATAAACGCTTTATATTCTTTCGACTCTGTCTCCACCATTTCATGTATAAAGCAAAATATTATAGATATGCCAGATAATATTAAGAGCTATGACCTTATCCCATTATATTATTTATTAACAGGATATAGTACAATATTAAAGATGGATAGTAATATTTATTTAAAAAATGTAAAAAACAAAACAATTGATGAATTATATTATTTAGGATTAATTAAAACAATGTTAGATAAACATAAGGGGGATATTCAATTTGAATTATTATATAATATAACGCGACAATCTTTGTTATTTTTAAAAGTAACACAGGAAACATTGATGAGTGGAATGGAGATTGATTCTTCTAAATTATTTATAATTGATCAAAAGGATAAAGAAGAGTTAAATAGGTTGGAAATATTTTATACTTCTTGTGAAAAAAGGAAAGATCTACCCAATAAATATAGCATATATAAATGGTTAGCTTCTGTAAATTATATTAAAGGTGATCTCAAAACAACAATTTATTTTATAAATAAAGCAATAAAACAAAAACCATTAAGTAAAAGTACTTTTGAAGATAATTTATCATCTGACTATGATAATTTAGCTGGAGCTTATTACCTGATAAATGACACTGTAAATTATGAAAAAACTATAGATAAAAAATTTAAATTAAGAACAAATATAAATTATACCCCATCTAATTTTATAGAGAAGGCAAAGCTTGCGTTTTTTCATAAAAATTATGATAGAGCTAAGCTATTTTGTTTAGATGCGTTAAGTATAGATGAAAATTTTATTGATGCCCATATATGTCTTGCAGCCATTGATATTTGTAAAAACAATATAAAATCAGCTTTAACAAGATTAGATAAAGCATACAAAATAAAGCCCGATAGCGAAATTATTTTTCTTTACGAAGGGATTTGTTTTTTATTTAACAATGATTCAACTAATGCTAATTTTTGTTTCCAAAAGGCAATAGAACTAGGGGCTTTAAAAGAAAATATTACTAATGAATTTATTAACATGTCATTTTTTTCAGACTAAAATTTTAAACCCCACTTTATAAAACTTATTATCATCAAGGTTTAATAAAATTTAAAAACACCAACTATCATATTATTTGAACTACTTAGTTTCTTCGCTAAATGACTATAAACTGGTTGTTATATATAAATTATAGTTATTTTAATCGGACAATAGTGTTAGTATATTTAATGGAAAATAGCCTTAAAAACAAGAAGAGGCTGTATCAAAAGTAGCATTTAGTCATGCTGAATTTATTTCAGCATCTCTAAATGTATTGATTTTACTGGTTTTTAGATCCTGAAACAAGTTCAGGATGACCGTAATATCGACTTTTGAGACAGCCTCTTTGTTTTATTCTGTGGAGAATATCGGATTCGAACCGATCACCTCTTCACTGCCAGCGAAGCGCTCTAGCCAAATGAGCTAATCCCCCTTTTTTTGAAATTAAAAATGTTTACTAATAATTTAAAATTCACCATTTATCATTTTAAATTATTTAAAGCTTAGCTTTAATCTCAACCATATCGTATCCTTCAATGATGTCATCAACTTTAATATCGTTAAAGCCATCAATATTTAATCCACATTCATAACCAGTAGTTACTTCTTTAACATCGTCTTTAAAGCGTTTTAAAGAACCAAGGCCACCAGTATGAATTACAATACCGTCACGGATAATACGGATTTTAGTATTACGCATTACTTTACCATCTAATACATAACATCCTGCAATTGTACCAACTTTAGTAATATTAAATACTTCTCTAATGATAATGTTACATACAATTTTCTCTTCAAATTCGGGAGCCAACATACCTTCCATTGCTGCCTTAATTTCATTGATTGCATCGTAAATAATAGAATATAAACGAATATCAATTTCTTCAGTCTCAGCTAATTTACGAGCTGTTACAGAAGGACGAACTTGGAAGCCAACGATAATCGCGTTAGATGCACTAGCTAACATAACATCCGTTTCGCTGATAGCACCAACTGATTTATGAATGATATTTACTTGTATTTTTTCAGTAGATAATTTTAATAACGAGTCAGATAAGGCTTCAATAGAACCATCCACATCACCTTTTACAATTAAGTTTAATTCTTTGAAATCGCCTATTGCTAAACGTCTTCCAATTTCATCCAACGTAATATGTTTTTGAGTACGAATACCTTGCTCACGTTGTAATTGTAAGCGTTTATTAGCTAACTCACGAGCCTCACGCTCATCAGACATCACATTAAATTTATCACCTGCTGTAGGAGCGCCATTTAAGCCTAGTAATTGAACCGGCATAGATGGACCTGCTTCTTTTACATTAATACCATGTTCGTTGGTCATTGCTTTAACTCTACCACTGTAGCAACCTGCTACAACAATATCACCAACGCGCATCGTCCCTTTTTGAACAATAATATCAACTACGTGACCACGTCCTTTATCTAATTTTGCTTCGATAACAGAACCTGATGCGCGAGATTTTGGATTTGCTTTTAAATCTAATAATTCAGCTTCCAAAACAACTTTCTCTAACAACAAATCAATGTTTTTACCCATTTTTGCTGATATCTCCTGACATTGTACTTTTCCACCCCATTCTTCTACTAAGATATTCATAGCAGATAAAGCTTCACGTATTTTATCAGGGTTAGCTCCTGGTTTATCAATTTTATTGATGGCAATAATCATTGGTACACCCGCTGCTTGCGCATGATTGATAGCTTCTTTTGTTTGAGGCATCACACTGTCGTCTGCTGCTACTACAATAATAACAACGTCAGTCACTTTTGCTCCACGGGCACGCATAGCGGTAAACGCCTCGTGACCAGGAGTATCTAAGAAAGTGATAGATTTACCACTTTCCATTTTTACATTATAACTTCCAATATGTTGTGTAATTCCACCTGCTTCTCCAGCTAATACATTTGATTTACGAATATAATCCAATAAAGATGTTTTACCATGATCAACGTGTCCCATAATCGTAACGATTGGTGGACGTTCTATTAGGTCATCTGGGCTTTCAGCTTCTTGTTCATCAATTGCTTCTTGAACTTCTACACTTACAAATTCTGTTTTAAATCCAAACTCTTCTGCTACAATAGCTAATGTTTCTGCATCTAATCGTTGATTGATTGATACGAATAAACCTAAGCTCATACAAGTAGAAATAATTTGAGTAACAGAAACATTCATCATTTGCGCTAATTGGTTAGCCGAAACGAATTCAGTTACTTGTAATGTTTTCTTTTCTAAATCAGTTTGTTCTTGAGCTTCAACCATTTTATCCCTTACATCATCACGTTTATCACGGCGATATTTAGAGGTTTTAGATTTAGAACCTTTATTACTTAAACGAGCAAGTGTTTCTTTAATTTGTGTTTGTATTTCTTCGTCAGTTAAAGCTGGTCTAGCTTCACGAGGAGTATTTACAGGCTTTCTAGCTCTTGGATCGCCATATTTTTCTTTGGCTTTATCCTTTGCTATTTGAGCTTGTTCTGTACCTACTTTTTTAATTTCTTCAGGACTTAAAACACCTTTACGAATACGCTTACGTTTTTTCTTATCAGCTAAAGAGCCACCGGCAGGAGCGCCAGTTCCTTTTTTAACTTCTTTAATCACAGGTAATTCAATTTTACCCATAATTTTTGGGCCTTCTAATTTTTGATATACCGTTTCGTGAAATACTTCTTTCGGTTCTTCAATAATTACAGACTCAACGATAGCAGGAGTCTCAACAACAGGTGTAGCAATGACTTCTTCAACTACCTCTTCTTTTTTCTTTTTACCTTTAGTAGCTTTTGCTTCCTTTTCAGCTTTTTTCTCGTCTTCTTTTTCCTTTTTCGTTTTTTTATCAGGTTTTGTTTTTTGATTTAAGGTACTTAAATCAACTTTTCCTAATACTTTAGGCCCTGATATAGTATTGGTTACCTCTTTAACCTCTTCAACAATTTCAGGCGCTGCAACAACTTCTGTGGCTTTTTTTGCAGCAGCAATTGCTGCTTCTTTTTTCTTTTCTTCTGCAATTTTTAAGTCCTCAGCAGCTTTAGCCGATGCGATAGCAGCATCTTTCAAGCGTTGTTCTTCAGCTTCACGCGCTTTTATTGTTTTAATATCTTCAACAATAAAAGTTTCGCGTTTTATTTTAGTTAAGTTTAAGCCAACATGTTGAGCTTCTTCTTTAGCAGATTTATCTCCAGAAAACTCTTTTGATAATAAAGCATATTCTTCATCACCAATTTTAGCATTTGGATTATTTTCTACTGGGCGACCCTTAGCAGCAAGGAATTCAGCAATTTTACCCAACGATAAATTGAATTCTTTTGCTACTTTGCTTAATCGCATTTGTTTTACGTCTGACATATTTTTTTAGTTTCCTTGTCTTTTTTTTAGTGTTTAAATAAATCTAAACACAGTAATAATAGTTCAAATATGCCTTTTTATCTTTGTAAAAGAAGGCTAACTTTTTATGCATAACAATTTATTAATCCTCGAATTCAGATTGTAATACTTGTTTCACATCATCAATTACTTCTTCAGTTAAACCTGTACGGCGAGACAATTCGGTAACATCTAATTCTAACACAGACTTAGCCGTATCACAACCAATGGCTTGTAACGCTTGAATAACAGATGCTTCAATTTCATCAGAAAATTCTATCAAGTCAACATCATCAATATCAGTAGCCGTTTCATCACTATCACGGAATACATCTATTTCGTAACCGGTTAATTTACCTGCTAATTTGATATTAAATCCACCTTTTCCAATCGCTAATGAAATTTGATCTGGTTTCAAAAACACTTCAGCACGCTTTGTATCTTCATTTAATTTAACTGAAGTTACTTTAGCTGGGCTTAAAGCACGTTGTATTAATAATTCTGAATTAGATGTATAGTTAATGACATCTATATTTTCATTTTTCAATTCACGAACAATACCGTGAATACGAGAGCCTTTCATACCAACACAAGCTCCAACCGGATCAATACGGTCATCATAAGATTCAACAGCTACTTTAGCTCTTTCTCCTGGTTCACGTACAATTTTTTTAATAGTAATTAATCCGTCAAAAACCTCAGGAACTTCCATTTCAAATAAACGCTCTAAGAATGTTGGAGCTGTACGAGACATGATAATTGAAGGCGTTCCGTTTTTTAATTCTACTTTATAAACAACAGCTTTTACACTATCACCTTTTTTGAAAAAATCAGAAGGTATTTGCTCAGTTTTTGGTAATAATAATTCATTGCCTTCATCATCCAACAACATAATTTCTTTTTTCCAAACTTGGTAAACTTCTGCATTGATAATGTCACCGATACGCTCTTTGTATTTATTGTAAATACCTGCTTTTTCTAATTCAAGAATTTTTTGAACTAAATTTTGACGAACCGATAATACATTACGACGTCCGATTTCATCTAATTTTACTAATTCAGTAACTTCTTCACCGATTTCAAAATCAGGCTCAATTTTATGAGCATCCGTTAAACTAATGTGTTTGTTCTCATCAAAATCAAACGAATCTTCAGCAAACTCATCGTCAACAATGGTTCTGTTTTTATAAATTTCTATATCTCCTTTATCAGGGTTTACGATGATATCAAAATTTTTATCTGAACCATACTTTTTGATAAGCATCGTACGAAATACATCTTCAATAATGCTCATTAACGTTGCTCTATCGATGTTTTTGTCTTCTTTGAATAACGAGAATGACTCAATTAAATTTACACTTTCCATTGTTTTGTTTTTTAAAATGGTAATACTGATTTTGTTTCTTTGGTTTGTTTATATGTTAAAGTAATGTTTTCTGTTACGGTGTGATTGCCTTTTCCAACTATTTTTTTCTCTCTACGTGTTTCTTCAATCACAAATTCATTTTCATTAGCACTCATTAAAATGCCCTCGTGCTTTACGCCTTCGGTAGTTTTTACAGATACTTTAGTGCCAATGTATTTTTTATATTGAGGTAATACTTTAAAACTTTCTGTAGCGCCTGGCGAAGAAACTTGTAATTCGTAGTCTTCTTTTTCTCTATCCAAGTTTTCTTCGATAAACCGGCTTAATGCCACGCAATCAGCAATTACTATATGGTTTGGAGCATCAATATATACTTCAATTTTGTTACCAGCTAATACTTTTATGTCTACAATAAATTTATCAGAGCCTTCAAAATGGCTTTCAATTAAATTTATAATCGTTTGTTTCTTAATCATAATTCCGTAAAATAAAAAAGGGACTTATTCGGCCCCTTCAATTTTCTATTTGCGAGAACAAATGTAAGCATTTTATTTAGAAATACAAATTATATTTCACGTAACCAACTTTTTTATATGGCGTTTAACCCAACAAGTAGTCCCCGTAAAGTAAGTTTAATCGCTTTGAAATCTTATCGTAGCTTAATTAAAGATTGACAAAGCCTAATATTTGTCGCTATGAAAACTACAAAAAAAACAATTAGAAGAGGAAATTTAACAGGATTAAGTTTCTTTTTAGCAAGTTCTTTATTAAATCAAGCAAAAGCAGGCAACGGTTTTATAGAATCGTTCAAAAAATCAGTCGAAGGAGATGGAATCATTAGTGTTTACATTATCGGTGGGATTTTAGGCTTCGGAATACTTGGATACTTTATTGTTACTAAGTTGTCTAAAAATTCAGAAAAAGAGAGTGAAACAAAACATTACATCAAAAATCGCACTCCGAGAAATCACCATCAACATCGCGTAACAAAATAAATAACGTTATTTATTTGATTCTTTACTTTACGTTGAAAATCGTTTTTTGGGAAACACTAAAAATCGTTTTTTGTTTAATTATTTGATAAACAGTTAATTACTTCAATCCTTTTTTTTTTGATATTTGGTTGATACAGTTATCTTTGTTGCGAATTTTAAAACTAAAACACAATGTCAGACATTTCAACAAAAGTAGTATCTATTATCGTAGATAAATTAGGTGTAGAAGAAAAAGAAGTAACTCCAACAGCAAGTTTCACTAATGATTTAGGTGCAGACTCTTTGGATACAGTAGAATTAATTATGGAATTTGAAAAAGAATTTAATATCGCTATTCCAGACGATCAAGCTGAAAAGATTGCTACAGTAGGAGATGCTATTTCTTATATCGAAGCAAACGCAAAAAACTAAGAACTCACTTTTAATCAAATTTATTTTTTATGCAATTTAAGCGCGTAGTAGTTACGGGACTTGGTGCTGTTACACCATTGGGCAGTAGTATTAACGATTATTGGACCAATTTAATTAATGGCGTATCGGGTGCCGCACCTATTACACGTTTTGATGCATCTAAATTTAAAACTCAATTTGCTTGTGAAGTAAAGGGATTTAAATTAGAAGATTATTTTGATAGAAAAGAGGCTCAGCGTTTAGATGCTTTCTCTCATTACGGAATTGCTGCCTCTGTTCAAGCGGTGGCTGATTCTGGAATAGATAAAGAGGGTATCGATAAAAATGAAATTGGGGTTATTTGGGGCTCTGGTATTGGTGGTTTAGATACTTTCCAAACAGAAACCTTTAATTTTGCTAAAGGAGATGGAACGCCTCGTTTCAATCCATTCTTTATTCCTAAAATGATTGCCGATATATGTTCAGGTCATATATCAATTCGTTTTGGTTTTAGAGGGCCAAACTTCACAACCGTTTCGGCTTGCGCTTCTTCAACTACAGCTTTAATTGATGCATTCACCTATATTAGATTAGGTAGAGCAAACGCCATTATTGCCGGAGGTTCTGAAGCTGCCATTAACGAAAGTGGTATCGGTGGTTTTAATGCTTGTCAAGCTATGAGTATGCGTAATGACAGCCCTGCAACAGCATCTCGCCCTTATGATAAGGACCGCGATGGTTTTGTATTAGGTGAAGGTGGAGCTTGTTTAGTATTGGAAGAATTAGAACACGCTTTGGCACGTGGTGCTAAAATTTATGCTGAGGTTATTGGTGGCGGTATGAGTGGAGACGCTCATCATATTACTGCGCCTCATCCTGAAGGATTAGGAGCTACGCTTGTTATGCAACGTGCTTTGAAAGATGCTGAAATATCTCCAAATGATGTTGATTATATTAATACGCATGGTACTAGTACACCATTAGGCGATACAGCAGAGCTAAAAGCGATTGCTAATGTGTTTGGAGAACAAGCTTATAAAATGAACATTAGTTCTACTAAATCAATGACAGGCCATTTATTAGGTGCTGCAGGCGCTTTAGAGGCTATTGCAACTGTATTGGCTGTTCAAAACGATATTGTTCCTCCTACAATAAATCATGTGACATCTGATCCGGATATTGATCCTAAATTAAATTTGACTTTTAATAAAGCTCAAAAACGTGAAATCAACGTTGCCATTAGTAACACCTTTGGTTTTGGTGGACACAATGCAGCTGTGGTTATCAAAAAATACACTGCTTAATTTATTATTTTGATAAGGCTTTTATCTGTTTTCACCTCCTTATCTAAGGAAGACAAAGAATTCAAACAAAAGCTAAAAAATATTTTGGGATTTTCTCCTAGTAATTTGGCGTTGTATAAACAAGCTTTTAGGCACAGCAGTTCAAAAAAAGAAATTACAGAACATATTCAAAGTAATGAGCGCTTAGAGTTTTTGGGTGACTCAATTTTAGGCGCTGTAGTTGCTGAACATTTATTTAAATTATTTCCAACAAGAGACGAAGGTTTTCTTACTCAAATGCGTAGTAGGATTGTTAATGGCCAGCATCTATTAATATTAGCAAGAAAATTTGGGTTAGATGTTTTGTTACAATCACGCTTAACGAAAAAAGAAAAAGTTGATTCATCTGCTTATGGTGATGTGTTTGAAGCTTTTATTGGAGCCATTTATCTAGATAAAGGTTACGAGTCGACAAAGCAATTTATATTAAATGATGTGATCAGAAATCATTTGGATATTAATGAGTTGTTACAAAATAATACAGATTACAAAACTCAATTTCAAATATTGATGCAGCGACAAAAAAACACCTTTGCGTATACAATTATTAAAGAGGGAGAAAGTGGTAGAGAAAAAACATACACCGTTGAATTGTCTATTAATGGCGAAGCACAAGCGACCTTTGAACACAAGTCGAAAAAAGTAGCTGAACAGAAAGTTGCTCAAGTTGTATTAGAGCAATTGGGAGAGCCGAAAATAATGGAGAATTAGTAATTGCATAAGAGGAAAAAAGTTTTATTTTTTTTGAAAAAAATTTTGTCAAACTAAAAAAACAGTTACCTTTGCATCCCAATTAAAAAGTTGGCAGTTCATTAACATAAAATTTCAAGCGAAAGTAGCTCAGTTGGTAGAGCGTAACCTTGCCAAGGTTAAGGTCGCGGGTTCGAGACCCGTCTTTCGCTCTATAATTCTCCAATATGCCCTGGTGGTGGAATTGGTAGACACGCAGGACTTAAAATCCTGTGTCTTCGCGGACGTACGGGTTCAAGTCCCGTCTGGGGTACAACATACCTAAATATTACGGAGAATTATTTAAAAAGCCTTTCAGAAATGAAAGGCTTTTTTGTTTTCAATTTTTTTTACTTTCAGAACATGATGATTAATCTTAACTAAGTATTGATCACCAAGTAATTATTGTAATTTGGCAAAAATTTTAGTTAATAGAATATATTTTTAATTTATATTAAATTTTATACTTATTATCTTGAATCAGTAAAGTATATAACATATTATCAATTTTATATAAAATATTTTGCATGCAAATGGGTAGTTTTAACTCATTATAACTACATTTTTCAAATGTTAATTCATTAAAAATTAATTTAATAAAATAATATTTAATTAGAGAAAATGAAAGTAAAAATCTTTCAAAGTATATATGTGGTATTGTTGGTGTTTTTATCGACCAATATCAGAGCGCAGGACTCCTCTCATGTAAAAAAAAGTGCGTTAGTTAAAACAATTTGGGACATTCCCCATAAAACACTTTGGGAAAAATGGATGTGGATACATCGAAGTATTACGTTTGGAATTACCAAAGAACAAAAGATTAATTATGATACCGCTTATATTACCTCTTATCACAAGCAGTTAGTAATATCATTGCCAATATCTACTCGGTTTCTACAATTTAGTTTAATTGATTTTAAGAGCGGGAACAAATTAACTTTTGCGCCTAATTTGGAGTATGATTTAGGAATAAGTCTGAGTTCGAGATGGGCAAGTTTTATTGTTAATACAGGAGTTAAAGTGTATGGTGGAGATATTGATGTCAAGGGTAAAACAAAGTATCAGGATTATCAACTTAATCTTTATGGTAGGAAATTTACTACAGATATGTTTGTACAATACTATAGTGGGTTTTATATTAAAAATTCACAATCATACTCTAATTATGTGAGTGATAAACCATTTGTTATTAGACCTGATGTGTTTGCGTTGAATATAGGAGTAAGTAGTTATTATATCGTAAACCACAGAAGGTTTTCATATCAAAATTCATTTTCTTTTGTTGAACGTCAGAAAAAAAGTGCAGGTTCTTTTTTGATTGGATTATATTATTCTTATTTTAATACAGATGGTAATTCAACACTCGTCGATACCCCATTCAGAGGGAGTTTCGATACGCTTTCTCTAATCAAAAATGGACACACAAATAATTTTGGACTTAATCTTGGATATATTTATACACTTGTATTTTTAAAAAAATTCTATGTAACCGGATCGTTGGTTCAAGGTGTTGGCGGAGAACAAATAGGTTATCAACGTGATGATAACTCAATGTATCATCAATTAGTTGGTGGTGCAGGGAAATTAAATGTAAGAGCTGCGTTAGGTTACGATAGCGGAAAATATTTTATCGGAGGAATGGGAATGATAGATTACTATTTATTAAAAGGAAACTGGAATTCAACGTTTGATTATAGTTTTGGTAAGTTTATGATTTATAGCGGTTACCGCTTTTCTGTTTTGAAAAAAGAACGAAAATTTCTCCGTCGCCTTAAACTTATTGATTACTAAGGTGTGTTAAAGGTGCGCTAAATGTTTTTCATTAGATGTTATTAAGCATTGTGCCATAAAAAAATATTGATTACATTTAAATAGAAATGATTGAGACAGAAGAAAAAACAGAAGTCAAAATTGACGTGAAGGTATTGGAGGCTGAAGAGCGCCAAACCATTGTGCATTGTACTTGCGGAGAAGATTATGCATACCGTATTTGGCCATCTACTTTTTTAATTGAACACGAAACAGGAAAACGCGCTAAATTAATCACGGCCTTTAATATTTCCTTTGCTCCTCAATGGTCGTTAAATGATGGACGAGGCTTTACTTTAATTTTTGAAGGACTCAGTAAGAATTGCGCTTCTTTCGATTTAAAAGAAATAATCCCACAAGATGGAGGCTTTGAAGTTCTAGGTATTCAACGCAATCATACTGATGTGTATCAGGTAAATTTCTAAACAGTTTCTTAAGCTTTTTATCTCTGAGCAAATTTTTTCGGAGGAGCTTAAAAATTAAGCTATTTTTGTGAGGAATTTATTTATACCTCCATTTTCTAAACGTGATAAAAAAAACACCTAATCTTTTATTAGCTCTTATTAGTGCTTTATTATTAAGTGCCAGCTGGTTTGAGCCCTTTACTATTTTAGCATTTGTTGCTTGGGTTCCTTTATTAATGATAGAGAATAATATTTCATCGTTAGAAACCATTAAACGCAAAAAATTAAAATTAATAGGCTTGGTCTATTTCACGTTTTTTGTTTGGAATGTATGTGTTACTTGGTGGATATACTATGCATCACTTGAAGGTGCTTGTTTGGCTATATTTTGCAATGCCATCCTCATGACAATGGTATTTATGATTTGGTATAATTTAAAAAACCGATTGCGTAAATCGTGGGCTATTTGGTTATTGATACCGATTTGGCTGGGCTTTGAATACGGACATACTTTATGGGATTTAACCTGGACTTGGTTGACTTTAGGGAATGTATTTGCAAATACTCATCATTGGGTGCAATGGTACGAATTTACTGGTACGTCAGGAGGAAGCCTTTGGGTATTAGTAGTTAATATTTTGGTATTTAAGTTGATCAAAGAGAACGACTATACACTCAAATCAATCACTAAACCTATTGTGGTGGTTATTGTTCCGATTTTTGTTTCGTATATCATTTTAAATTATAGAGCTTCATGCTATAAAACTAAAGTTGGACCAAATGCTTCCTTTAATAAAACCCTCCTCATTCAACCAAATGTAGATCCTTATAACGATAAATTTAATACTGAGCCGCAGGTTCAATTACAAAATTTAGTAAAACAAATGGGCAAAAGGCTTGATTCTACAATTGATTACCTCGTTTTACCAGAAACGTATTTAACCGAAAACATGTATGAGGGCGAGGAAAATCAGTCGCTTTCTATTCGTTTTTTAAGAGATAGTATTTTGAGTAAATTCCCTCATTTAACTATTATTACAGGCGCTAGTACCATATATGCATACAAGCCAAACGAAACGCCAAGTGCTACTGCTAATAAATTTTATCAATCAGATAAATATTTCGACTCCTTCAATACAGGAATGCAGATTGATAAGCAAAGCATTACGTCGTATCATAAATCTAAATTGGTGCCTGGTGTCGAAAAAATTCCTTCATTTTTAAGACCACTCGAAAAATTAGCAATTAATTTAGGAGGAACCTCGGGAAGTCTTGGAACACAAGAAGAGCGCACTGTTTTTTTTAGTCACAACAAAACAATTGGCATTGCTCCTGTTATTTGTTACGAAAGTGT
Source organism: Bacteroidota bacterium (assembly GCA_025359355.1). Taxonomy (GTDB): domain Bacteria; phylum Bacteroidota; class Bacteroidia; order B-17B0; family Aurantibacillaceae; genus UBA4416. The sequence goes on from JANYGR010000340.1 coordinate 15,429, forward strand.
ATATCCCGATTATGTGGGGCAATACGTACGCAATGGTGCTAATTTAATTTTTATTATTACCAACGATGGTTGGTGGAAAAATACACCTGGGCATCGCCAACATTTGGCTTATGCTAAATTAAGAGCCATTGAGAATAGACGCGAAATTGCCCGTTGTGCTAATACAGGAATATCATGCTTTATTACGCCATTAGGCGATATAGAGCAAGCTACAACATTTTGGGAGCAAGCTATGATTGAAAAAAACATGACACCTAATAATGATTTAACTTTTTTTAGTCGGTTTGGTGATTTGATTTCATATACGTCTGGAATTTTCGCTTTATTATTACTTCTTTGGAGTCAATATTTACGTTTCAAAAAGTCTTAAAAAATAGTAAATTCGTACGTTCATTTTAAAAACTCAATAATTATAAATAGATATGGAAAAATTTGATGTTACAATAATCGGTGCTGGTCCTGGTGGATATGTTGCAGCTATTCGTTGCGCACAATTAGGAATGAAAACAGCCTTGATTGAAAAATATCCCACTCTTGGTGGAACGTGTTTAAATGTAGGATGTATTCCGTCAAAAGCGTTATTAGATTCATCAGAACATTTTTATAATGCAGTACATCATTTCGAAGAGCATGGTATTGAAGTAAAAGCTCCAAAAGTTAATCTTAAGCAAATGATTGAACGCAAAAGAGGCGTTGTAAAAATGACCTGCGATGGGATTAATTTTTTAATGAAAAAAAATAAAATCACCGTGTACACTGGCGTTGGAAGTTTCGAATCTAAAACTGTAATTAATATTACTAAAGCAGATGGAACAAAAGAACAAATAGAATCAACTAAATCTATCATTGCTACAGGCTCTAAGCCATCATCATTACCAAGTATTGCTATTGATAAAAAACGAATTATTACTTCTACCGAAGCTTTGGAAATGACTGAAATCCCTAAGCACCTAATTGTAATTGGTGGTGGAGTTATAGGCTTGGAATTAGGTAGTGTGTATGCGCGTTTAGGATCTAAAGTATCTGTTGTTGAATTTATGGATCGATTAATTCCAGCTATGGATGCAGGATTAGGTAAGGAGTTACAACGTGTTATGAAAAAAAGCTTAAGTGTTGATTTTTATATGAAACACAAAGTAATGGGCGCTGTTGTAAAAGGTAAAGAAGTAAACGTTAGTGCCGAAAATGATAAAGGCGAAAAAATAGAATTAAAAGGAGATTATGTGTTAATGGCCGTTGGCCGTAAACCTTATACTGAGGGATTAGGATTAGAAAAAGTAGGCATAAAATTAGATGCACGCGGGCGAGTAGAAGTGGATGCACACTTAAAAACAAGTGCTGATAATATTTATGCCATTGGTGATGTTATTGTTGGAGCAATGTTAGCGCACAAAGCAGAAGAAGAAGGTGTTTTTGTAGCAGAACAAATGGCTGGACAAAAACCGCATATTGATTATAATTTAATACCAGGTGTGGTTTACACTTGGCCAGAAGTTGCGGCTGTTGGACAAACTGAAGAGCAATTAAAAGAAAAAGGTGTTAAGTATAAAGTTGGATCTTTCCCTTTCAAAGCAAGTGGAAGAGCTCGCGCCAGTATGGATACGGATGGTTTTGTAAAAGTATTATCTGATGAAACTACAGATGAAATTTTAGGTGTTCACATGATTGGTCCTCGTACTGCTGATATGATTGCAGAAGCAGTTGTAGCTATGGAATACCGAGCAAGTGCTGAAGATATTAGTCGTATGAGCCACGCGCATCCAACTTATACAGAGAGTTTAAAAGAAGCCGCATTAGATGCTACGGGCAAGCGTGCATTACATATTTAAAAAGAAAAAAATATTAAGATTAAAGTATTTAGATTATCACTTAATCTTAATACTTTAATTTTTTTTTATTCTTAAGAATGCTAAAATTATGATAGAAGAATTAAATCCGAAAATATATCCGATGGGTAAAGCAGTGATTACTGAGTTTACCAAGGAAGTGCTTTATAATTCTATCATCAAATTAGAAATTGCTCCTATGCGATTACGCAAAATTTTAGAATCAATTTCTGAAACAGATTTAGAATTAACCTACCGAGATGGTGGTTGGACTGTTCGTCAAATAGTTCATCATTTGGCAGATTCTCATATCAATATGTTTATCCGCTTTAAATTAGCATTAACAGAAACTAATCCCACAATAATGCCATATAATGAGAATTTATGGGCAGCGATGGATGATTACCAAATAGCATCTTTAGAAAGTTCTCTGATGATGTTTGAAGGTGTTCAGCAGCGTTTTTTAGCATTACTTAAAACCATGAGTGAGGCCGATTTTAAGAAAACGTATTTTCATCCTGGATATAATAAAGAGTTTGTATTATCAGAAGCTACGCAATTATACGCTTGGCATGGTTTACATCATGTTGCACAGATAGAAGGAATTTTTAAATAATAATAATAAATAAAAATGAATTTAAATAAACGCTTTATTTTTTCAAGAAACATCCAAGCCGTTTGTGCAACTTTAGCTATCATATTGGTTTTTAGTAGTTGTGATGAAACGCCTAAAACAATCATTAAGACAGAAACTGTAACGACTCCTGAAAGTACAGTGGCTGAAATTCCTTATGCTGTTTTAAATACATCACCACACGATGTGTCGTCATTTACGGAAGGCTTTTTGTTTCATAATGGACAGTTGTTTGAAAGCACTGGTGCTACTGCCGAATTGGCTCAAACAAAATCATTATTTGGCATTGTTGATGTAAAAACAGGAAAAATAGATGCAAAAGCAGAATTAGATAAAACCGTTTATTTTGGGGAAGGCATTGTTGTTTTAAAAAATAAAATTTATCAAGTTACGTATAAAAATCAAGTGGGTTTTATTTATGATGCTACTACCTATAAAAAAATAGGACAATTTAATTACGCTAACAAAGAGGGCTGGGGCTTAACAACAGATGGTACATCAATTATTATGAGTGATGGAAGTAATGTGTTAACGTATTTTAATCCAGAGGGCATGATAGTAACTAAAACGTTGAGTGTGAGTAATAATGGATATGCCGAAGATTACTTAAATGAGTTAGAATATATCAATGGGTTTATTTATGCTAATGTGTGGTTAAAAAACTACTTAGTTAAAATAAATCCGACAGATGGTAAAATCGTTGGCATCCTTGATTTATCAGCAATAGAAGGCAAAGAAAAAATGACTAATGTTTCCGCCAAAGAAATGAATGGAATCGCTTTCGACTCTGCAACCAATAAAATTTTAATTACAGGAAAAATGTGGGCTAATATCTATCAAATAGATTTTGCACATTAATGGTTTTCTTTAAATTATAGTAATCTATTATCAATTTCTGTATTTTAGTTTCCGACCACTACAGTAGAGAGTAATATCCTCATTGTTTTTTAGCAATAAATTATCATTATAATTTTATTACCTTTTTAATTAACTCCATTTTATTATCAGAAACTCGGATAAAATATACTCCATTACTGTAAGGTGTTAAATCAATAGTGGTTTTAAATATTCCACTGCCTAACTTGTTTGAATAAACAGATTGCCCAAAAATATCCATCACTTGTATAGTTATATCAGAAGTGATGCCGTTTTGAAAATCCACATTGATTAGGTTGTGAGTTGGATTTGGAGAAAATGACAATCCTAATTCAGTTGAGTTTTCTTTAATACCAACAACAGAGGCCGTTAAGGAATCGCAATCTAAAGCAGAACTGCTTTTATAAAGCATGCCAGAATTATCATGCGCACAAATAAATTCGCTATGCTCTCCTTCAGCGCCATACTTATATAAAAAACCATTATGTATATCACCAATACCATCAATCCATTCTATTTTTTGAAAAGACGAATTTCTTAATCGCAGGTATTTTCTTACTTGTCCGTTTAATAAAGTAATACTCGCTGTACTATCAACACTTAAATTACCCATAAATTGAAGATTAATTGCATTACCTACAGATAAAGTAAAATCATATTTCAATACTTCTGCAGATGCACTACCATCAAGGTTTCTACCTGCATAATATATTTTTCCATTATAGTAACGTGTATAATAACTATCCCATTGTCCGGCATAGCCAGCTGTAAAATAACTATATATATTAGATGAAATGACGGTGTCTTTAACATATTTGAATGAAGTATTATAATAATTAGGGTCGTACATGCCTCCATAATAACGTTCACCTTGCACTAAACCCATTGATGGATAAGGAACCAGAGGCGGCGTTTGCGCCTTTGTTTGTATCATTGCTAAAAAACAAACAAAAAAGAGTAATCGTTTTTTCATAATGAGTGAATTAAAATTGTAAAGTAAGATTTATACTAAAGATACTGTTTTCTAATCTTAAATTCTATTGAAATTTGTAAGTGGTTACTTATTGGGATTAAGTGGTTGTCTTTTTCTTATTAGTGGTTGTTAATTAACTTTAATTCCATAGCTTTTCGGGGCTAAACCCTCATTCAGCCAGCAAAAAAATGTATATTTGCTAAAATGATAACAACGTAACTCCTAATGATTATTAGGATCAAAACAATAATTTATTAAAAGTGAAATTTACCTTACAACACAAAGATACTCAATCAAAAGCCAGAGTAGGTCTTATCGAAACAGACCATGGGACTATACAAACACCTATTTTTATGCCAGTGGGAACGGCTGCTACAGTGAAAGCCGTTCATCAGCAT
>JANYGR010000352.1 GCA_025359355.1 Bacteroidota bacterium
TAAGGCGTATCTCGCACTAATAATAATAATTTACGTCGTTCTTTTAAAATTACATCGGCTGCTCGAGTCGTTAAATCATTACTGATGCCAGAGGCAATGCGAGCCAAAGTGCCCATGCTGCAAGGGCAAACAATCATTACATTGTATTTTGCAGAACCAGAAGCAAAGGGCGCATAAAAATTAGTAGGTTCGTAAAAAGTAAAAGGGTAATTTTTATAATCTTCATTTCCTAACTCGTGTTTCCATACATCTTTAGCATTAGTACTCATGACAATGCCTACTTGCTCTATTTGAGCTGATAAACCCGATAGTTTATCTAACAATACTTTGGCGTATATACTGCCACTGGCTCCTGTTATGGAAACGATTATTTTATGTTTTTGCTGCACTTTTTTTATGGGTTCTAATTCGGTATCCTAATGTAAATTCTAAAATGTTGTTATAGTAACCTTTGTTAAACGTTTGAGAAATGATATTGTTGAAATAAATAGATTGTTTGATGTAATTGGGTCGTGTGGTAATAAATGAATTACTGCTTCTCAAATTTACAAACCAATTTTCATTAATGTTATATCCTAAACCAATTTTAACTGAATAATCAAACTTTTGAAAGGGATGTAATCCTGTTTGATTCCCAAATTCAGTGCCTTCGTAATAATTTATTAAATAGGCAGCTGATACGCCTATATCCAACATCACTTTTTTGTAAGTGTAGTTTAGTAATAGTGGGATTTCTAAATAATTCAAATTTAAGTAGTAGGCCGTCAAATCATTCTTTTCGAGGTTTTGATTTTTTCTGGCGCCTTTTTGTATGAATATAAATGATAAATTCATTCTTACTTTTTCACTAAAAACATGTTCAACGCCCATACCACCCATAGCGCCAAGTTTATGAAAACCATTGTAGGCATCGCCATGTACTTGGGCGGGAACAACACCTGCAGTTAATAATAAATTAAAAGCATCTTTTTTTTCTTGACAAAAAAAGGAAAATGGCAGTAAGCAAAATATGATGATGTGAATTCTCAAAATTGCCCTAAAGATAGGCATTTCTATATATATTGGTTTAACCAAGTAATAGCGTCTTCTTTGGAACTAAAGAATTTTGTTGGTCTTTCTGGCTTATGAATTTTGACATAGAAATTAGCAAGAATTCTTTGTGCCATTGATTTAATGACAAAGGCATCCGCTTTTGAATACGGATTGTTTTCGTTTTTTGCTATGACATTCAATAACTCAATATTTGTATTTGCATGCTCTCTGCATAAAACTAGAACAGGTAATTTTAAACTAAAATTTTCTTGTTGGGCTTGAACTAATAATTTTAAATCAGCTATAGAAAAATCGACATTATCAAACACTTCTACTTCATAAAAACCATTTTCGTTAACCGTTACTTGGAAGTTGTCAAAAATTACAAATTTAGATGAAGTCATAAATTATGATGATAAAAGGCTTATTATTACCTATAAATTTAATAAATATTAAAGTAATATCCAACCGATTTTGATAAAAATATTTTAAAATTAAATTCCTTTAGGGTAACATATAAAATACTTAGTTACTTTTTTACTAAGCATTTTTATATTGAGTTGGTCTGAAGCCTTTGCAACATCTACTAAAACATTGTTATTGAATAGTATATTTATTTTATGATGTATGCCCGAATTGTAGGCGCTATTATTTACACTTTCCGAAAACACAAAATAGTCTGCTTCTTTTTTTGTTAGCTTGTATTTTTTCATCACTTTTTCTTGCCACTGAGCTTTGTAATCAGCACTGAATTTTTTGTTTTGTAATTCTATTTTAAATAAATGGCGATCAAGCATATTCTTGCAAAGCAATGATAATACAGTATCCGAATGGTTAGCCCAAACTTTTACAGAAGCCATAATATCATAATCATCTAACAACGTAAATTGTTGTAGTAATTCAGGCTTACTCATAAAATCTTTTTTACTAAAATTGTTTTTCAAAAAAAGATTCAAGGCTGGAGTTGCAAATAAATCAACACCTGAGAGCGATAATTCTTTGGCACGTTTTAAAATATTAACTAATAATTTTTCGGCACTGAGTACTGTTTTATGCAAATACACTTGCCAATACATTAACCGACGAGCAATTAAAAATTTCTCAACACTATAAATACCTTTTGCTTCTACAACTAATTCTCCATTAGCAACATTTAGCATCTTAATAATTCGATCGCTACTTACCACACCTTCCGAAACACCTGTAAAGAAGCTGTCTCGCTTTAAGTAATCTAATCTGTCCATATCTAATTGACTAGAGACTAATTGATGCAAGAATTTTTTAGGATGTTGATCTTTAAATATTTTTATGGCTAAACTTAATTTTCCTTTAAAGGTTTT
>JANYGR010000430.1 GCA_025359355.1 Bacteroidota bacterium
AGCGAGAAAAAAGCCCTTTCCTTGAAACTAAGCGAGGTAGAAGAAGAGTTTTATAACATCCGTAAACGGCACGCAATTGGGTCGGTAAGTTTGGAGATTTATGAGGAATTTTCGGCTGAAATGAAGGTTCGAAAAGAGTCCCTTTTGGGTGACCTTGAAAAGCTAAACCAAAAATTATCGAACCCTAAAGAATTGATCCAATTTACCTGCGGATTAGCCTCAAACCTCGCCCCTGTGTGGGCTTCTGGGGATTATTACCAAAAGCAAATTTTCCAAAATGTGCTGTTTCCTGAAGGGTTGGACTATGATTCAAAAAAAGAGCATTATCGAACCCCGAAAATAAATAGAGTGATTGGCTGTGTCTCCCTATTATCAAAGGGTTTGGGGGATATAAAAAAGCCGGACTTCTCAAATTCGTTTGAAAAGTCCGGCTTAGTACCCAGCGCCGGACTCGAACCGGCACGGTTTCCCACAGGTGTTTGAGACCAGCGCGTCTACCATTCCGCCAGCTGGGCATTTAGTTTTTTTTATTGCTTACTCTGCAATTCCCGTTGCGTCTATCTCCCGATAACTATCGGGACCTTCAGCTGGGCATTTTAGACAATTCCAATCTAAAAATAATTAGATTGGGGTGCAAATGTAATGAGTTTTTTAACTAATCAAAAAAACAATCAAAAAATATCTGTAAATCCATCAAAAACCCTATATTTGCGTCCTTTATACAAAAAATGGAAACAGACGTTAGATTATTTTCAGGAAGTGCTACTCAAAATTTGTCAGAGCAAATTGCAACAGCTTATGGGCAAGGTTTGGGAAAAATTTCGCATTATCGCTTTAGCGATGGCGAAATACAAGTGTCTTATGAAGAAAGTATTCGTGGACAAAGCGTGTTTGTTATTCAATCAACCATGCCGCCTGCTGATAATTTAATGGAATTATTATTAATGTTAGATGCGGCTAAACGCGCGTCGGCTCAGGAAGTTGTGGCAGTGTTACCTTATTTTGGCTATGCACGTCAAGATAGAAAAGACCAACCTCGTGTAGCTATTGGCGCTAAATTAGTTGCAGATATGTTAGCATTAGCAGGCGCAACCCGTGTGATGACTATGGATTTGCATGCCGATCAAATTCAAGGATTTTTTGATATACCAGTTGATCATTTATACGCTTCTTCAATATTTTTGCCATACATACAAAGTTTAAATTTACCGAACTTAACCATTGCAGCACCTGATATGGGAGGAAGTAAACGAGCAAATGCTTACGCCAAACATTTAAAATCAGAGATTGTTATTTGTTATAAGCAACGAACGAAAGCTAATGTAGTTGACCACATGACTGCTATTGGAGAAATTGAAGGAAGAAACGTTGTGTTAGTAGACGATTTAGTAGATACAGGTGGCACCCTTTGTAAAGCTGCTGATATGATGATGGAACGCGGCGCATTAAGCGTGAGAGCAGTATGTACACATGCTGTCCTTTCTGGTAAAGCATATGAAAATATTGAAAATTCTAAATTAACAGAATTAATAGTAACCGATACAATACCATTGAAAAAACAAAGCGCAAAAATTAAAGTTATTTCGGTAGCTGATTTATTTGCTAAAGTAATTCATAGCGTGCAAAATCACGAAAGTATCAGTAGTAATTTTATCATGTAATTAAACTCGCATAACTATATAAAAAATCGATGCTATAAAATGAAGCGAGCATTTTAAAAACATCACAAAAATAAATAATATGAAATCAGTAACATTGAGCGGTTCGCTTAGAGCGAACGTAGGAAAAGTAGATGCAAAAGCAGTAAGAGCACAAGGTTTAGTTCCTTGCGTTATTTATGGTGGTAAAGAACAAATTCATTTTCAAGCAGACGAACGTGCTTTTAAACCAGTTATTTTTACACCAAATGCACACATCGTAGAAATTAATTTAGATGGTAAAGTTTATAAAACTGTATTGCAAGATGCACAATATCATAAAATTAATGATAAATTAATTCACGCAGATTTTTTAGAAATTCAAGAAGGAAAACCTGTAACAGCTAACATTCCAGTAGTTTTAACTGGCCAATCAGAAGGCGTTAAAAAAGGTGGTAAATTAGTATTAAAATTACGTAAGCTAAAAGCTCGTGGTATTGCTGCTGAAATGCCTGATTCTATTGAAATTTCTATTTCTAAATTAGACATTGGTGGTTCTATTGCTGTTGGTGATATCGACATCAAAGGAGTAACTTTATTAAATGCTAAAAACGTATCGGTAGTTGCAGTTCAAACAACTCGTGCGGTTGCAGCTGAAACTCCAGGAGCACCTGCCAAAAAATAATTTCAATTTAAATTATTTAAAAAATCCTCTTTCGTTTTTCGAGAGAGGATTTTTTTATGGACTAAAATATATTTAGAGCTCACTCAATCCATTGAAATAGCAATAGAATTATTACTATCAGAGAATTTAAATTAAATTTAACGCACCATCATTCGATAGCATTGATAAAAACATATGCATTATAATATTATATACATTTATCATACATTGGTAAGGGTGCAGTTGGTTTTGGCGAAAGAGAGCGAAATCTTAATTTTTCCGGCGGAGCTGAAGCGTGGACTGTGTGAGGAAAAATGGATTTGGTCTTTCGCCTTGACTTTTGTTTCTTTTGGTTAAGCAAAAGAAAAAGAAAAATTGACTTTTTGAGGGAACTCTATTTACATGCGGTATAAAAAAAACGATAAAGCTTGAACAATCATTAATCCATCAATCCATAAATAATAATAAAACGAATGCTTTTTTTCATTGGTTAAAATAATGCTTCCTATGGTAATAGCACCTGTGATGCCAGTCATCAGCAATACTGGTAAAGTAGGATGATTAAAAAACCAGAAACATAAAAAATAAATGAGCATCAATGCAATGCATATAGACTTGATAGTTTTAATTCCAAACGCATTAGCATAAGTGTTTATGCCATTTAAAAAATCTTCTTCCGCATCTTTCACATCAAATAAAATACATAAGGTTGTGATAAAACAAAATTGCGAAACCAAAAACCAAATACTATTTTCAGTCAATAAATTATTTTCAATAAGAGGCACCAATCCGCAACTAATAACCCATATCAATGAAATTAAAATGGGTTTGATGTAACCATATTTTCTGAAATTAAAAGGTGGTAAATAATAAAGTGTAGATACGAGTTCGGCACCAACCATAATGCCAATAGACAAATAGCTGAGGTTATTGCATAAAAATAAAACAACAATTAAACAAAGGCCTACGCTTATCATAAGTGTTTTTCGGTGTTTGGCTAACCATTGAGAGCGTTCGGTAAATTGATTGGCGGGCTTAAGCATATAACCTCGTTGCACATTATACTGCAAGTAGGTTGATAATAAAACAAATAATAAATACGAATTATTTTTAAAATCAAATGGAATAGAAAAAACAAGATAGCTTGTAAAGACCTGTGCTAATGAGCAGATAGCAACAAATACATTAGCATACACTAACGTTTTAGCGATAGGTGATGATAAAAATTTAGAGCTCTTCAACATTTTGTGAAATTGAGTTATTATAAATTAACACATACATTAGTAAGGGTGCGGTTGGCTTTGGCGAAAAGGAGCGATATACCTTTTTTCTGGTGGCATTGCGAAGGCTCTTTGAACGAATAAAAAATGGATATGGCTTTTCGCCTTGACTTTTGTTTCTTTTGGTTAAGCAAAAGAAAATAAAAAAAATCAACTGTTTTTTTAAAGAATAAAATTTAGATATAGAATTAGATGTTTGCAAAAATAGCTTCAGCGTTTTTGGTGGTTATAAATTCAACGTCTTGTACGGATATATGTTTTAGTTCAGCAATTTTTTTGGCAATTAACGGAAGGTAAGAACTTTCGTTTCGTTTGCCACGATGAGGATTTGGTGCTAAATACGGAGCATCTGTTTCTAAAACAAGATCATCAATATGTAATTGTTCTACTACTTTATCTAAACCCGAATTTTTAAAAGTAACCACGCCGCCGATTCCTAATTTAAAATTTCCAAAAGCTAAAATACGTTGCGCTTGATCAATAGTTCCACTAAAGCAATGAAATATGCCTTTTGGAAGCTTTGGATAAGATTGTAATATTTCAAAAATCTCATCAAAGGCATTTCTACAATGAATTACAATGGTATAATTAAATTCCAATGCCCAATCTATTTGTTGTTTAAATGCAAATTCTTGTTCTTTCACAAATGTTTTATCCCAGTACAAATCCATTCCAATTTCGCCAATAGCAACAAAACGTCTTTTATCTAACCATGATTTAACCGTTGCTAATTCATCTTTATAATTTTCTTTTACCGAGCAGGGATGAAGCCCCATCATTGGAAAACAATTATTTGGAAATTGACGTTCAAGCGCTAACATCCCATCAATACTGCTACTATCAACGTTTGGTAAATATAATTTTTCTATACCCAAATTAATGGCGTTTGTGATGCAATCAGTTCGGTCGGCATTAAATTCTTCGGCGTATAAGTGTGTATGCGTATCTATTAACATGAATTAATTTTCTTATTTTTGATGTAAATTTACGCATCTTTAGTCAACTAAAACACAACCAAATCATCAAGTGAAATTTTTAATCATCCGTTTTAGTTCCATTGGTGATATTGTTTTAACAACACCTGTTATTCGTTGCATTAAGCAGCAAATACAAGGAGCAGAAGTGCATTACATCACTAAGCAAAAGTTTAGTTCTGTCATTTTTTCTAACCCTTATATAGATAAATTATACACAATTAATCATTCAACTTCTGAAATTATTGATCAACTCAAAAAAGAAAATTATGATTATGTAATAGATTTACATCACAACGCAAGAACGCTTAAATTAAAATTAGCATTGGGCAAAAAATCATTTTCATTTCGTAAGTTGAATTGGCAAAAAATGTTGATGGTATGTTTTAAAATAAATAAACTTCCTAAACTTCATATTGTTGATAGATACTTCGAAACCATTAACTCTATTGGTGTTACAAACGATGGCAAAGGATTAGATTATTTTATTCCAGAAAAAGATAGTATAAATATTACGTCGTTTTTGCCAACTCAATTTCAAAGTGGTTACGAAGTATTGGTAGTTGGTGGATCTTATTATACCAAACAAATTCCTTTGAATAAATTAAAAGAAATTTGCGCACAGTCTTTAAAACCATTGATTTTATTGGGAGGAAAAGAAGACGCTCCAATTGCAGAAGAAGTTCATTTAGCATTTAAAGACAAAACAATAAATGGTTGTGGCAACTTAAATCTTAATCAGTCTGCTTCCATTATTGAACAAGCTGATAGAGTAATTACCTCTGATACAGGCTTAATGCATATAGCAGCTGCATTTAAAAAAGATATTATTTCTGTTTGGGGAAATACCATTCCAGAGTTTGGAATGAGTGCTTATTTACCAGGAAAAAATTCTAAAATATTGGAAGTGAAAAATCTAGCCTGTCGTCCTTGCTCTAAATTAGGGCATCACAGTTGTCCCAAAAAACATTTTAGGTGTATGAATGATATTGATGTAAGTGAAATTAATCTTGATTAAATAACGCTTTTAACTCAGTAGCATCATCTGGATTCATTCTTCCGCCCAGTATTAAAGACAATTGTCTTCTGCGCAAAGCGCCTTCAAAACGTTTTTTTTCTAGTTCTGTTTCAGGTATTACTGGCGGAACAGGGAGTGGTGCACCATTTTGATCGATAGCAACAAAGGTAAAGATGGCTTCATTACATTTTGTTTTTTCGCCAGTAGAAGGATTTTCAACAAATACATCAATATATACCTCCATACTACTTGTAAATGCACGAGATACCTTTGCTTCTAAAGTGACTACACTATTTTGTTTAATTGGATTTTCGAACGACACATGATTAATGGCCGCAGTTACTACTACACGTTTAGAATGACGTTGTGCAGCAATTGCCGACGTTATATCCATCCATTGCAATAATTTACCGCCAAATAAATTACCAATATGGTTGGTATCATTAGGTAGTACAACTTCTGTATTTACAGTATAAGATTCTTGAGATGGTTTGGGTTTTAATGTGCTCATAATGATTTGTGTTGGTCAAAAGTACTACCTTTGGCTGAATAAAAAATAAATAAAATGGAATACAATTACATCAAAGCGTTACATATCATATTTGTAGTTTGCTGGTTTGCTGGCTTATTTTACATAGTTAGATTGTTTGTCTACACAACAGAAGCTTATCAAAAAGAGGAGCCTGCCAAAAGCATTTTAACACAACAGTTGTTAATTATGCAGCGTAAATTGTGGTTTATCATCACCTGGCCATCGGCTATTGGTACCACTATTTTTGGCACATGGATGTTTATACAAAATCCAGTATTATTAGCTCAACCATGGATGTGGTTAAAACTTATTTTTGTTGGATTATTATGGTTGTATCATTTGCAATGCCATTTCATGTATAAACAGCAATCGGCGGGCATTTACAAGCAATCCTCATTTAAGTTGCGTTTA
>JANYGR010000433.1 GCA_025359355.1 Bacteroidota bacterium
AATTTATTTAATATTGAAGTTGTTTAAAGTCTAAGACAAAAATGTGGTGAAATGATAGATGTGACAATAACTCAATTTACTTTTGATAAACAGATTAATAATACCCCAAATTGTAAAAGTTTATTCATAATTTAATTTTAATTGTTATGTCAAATATAATAAAAAAACTAAATGAATATTAAGAAAAGCTATGTTAAAACACTTTGAATTGCTAATTCATAACCATTTAAACCAAAACCACTAATACTTCCTTTGCAATGTTTACCTAAATAAGAAACATGTCTGTAGTCTTCTCTTGCAAAAATATTACTGATATGCACTTCTATAACAGGTGTTTTAATGCCTGCAACAGCATCAGCAATGGCAATAGATGTATGTGTATAAGCGCCTGCATTTAAAATGATAGCATCGTAAGTAAACCCGATTTTATGCAGTTTATTGATAAGTTCTCCTTCTACATTACTTTGGTAATAGGTTAATTCAACGGTTTTAAATTTTTGTTGTAAGCTTTTGAAATAATCTTCAAATGATTGAGTGCCATAAATTTCTTTTTCTCTTACTCCTAAAAGATTCAAATTTGGCCCATTGATTATTGCTATCTTTAACACGTTATTGGTTTTTATATTTGTTTAAAATTACAAAAAATTGAGTCTCTGGAAAAAAAATATTATTGATTTCAAATACTATTTACAAGTAGAAAAATCACTTTCCATTAATTCTGTAACTTCTTACGAAGATGACATTACTAAATTAATGATATTTATTGAAACGGCTTATCCTTCCAAAAAGCCATCTGATGTGACTTTACAGGATTTACAGGCATTTTTAAAATATATTTCTGAATTTAATTTTACTGAAACAACACAATCACGCATCATTTCTGGGATAAAACACTTTTATAAATTTTTAATTTTAGAAAATTATCTACAAATCAATCCCGCCGAATTACTCGAAACGCCTCGTATTAAACGTAAACTCCCTGTTTTTTTAAGTGTAGAAGAAATAGATTTAATTTTATCTTTTATTGATAGAAGTACTCCTGAAGGCGAACGTAATATGGCAATGCTTGAAACGCTTTATAGCTGCGGTTTACGCGTTAGCGAACTCATTTCATTAAAATTAACGAATTTACATATTGATGAAGGGTTTATATCCGTTATTGGTAAAGGAAATAAGGAAAGGCTCATACCTATTGGTAAATCAGCTCTTAAGCTGATTCAAAATTATGTAACCAATCATCGTAATCACATTACTATTAAAAAAAATAGTGAGGATATGATTTTTTTAAGTAAACGAGGGACTCCAATTACTCGCCAAATGGTGTTTTATGTATTAAAAGATTTAGCTGAAAAAGCAGGAATCAAAAAACAATTGAGTCCACACACATTCAGGCATTCATTTGCAACACATCTTGTTGAAGGTGGCGCCGATTTGCGCGCTGTACAGGAAATGCTGGGGCACGAAAGTATTACTACCACCGAAATTTACACACATTTAGATCAGTATTTTTTGAGAGAAAATATTTTAAGTTTCCATCCTAGAAATAGACAAAAGAATACTTAAAAAAAGAGTTCTGAAATATATTTTTAGAACCCTTTTTGAAATTAATTTTTAAACATCGTCAATAATTGACTTAACTTTTCTTTTAGTTCAGTACGTATAATAATTTTATCAAGGAAACCATGCTCTAATACAAACTCCGCTGTTTGAAAGCCTTTTGGTAAATCTTTACCAATTGTTTCTTTTACAACACGAGGTCCAGCAAAGCCGATTAACGCACCTGGTTCGGAGATATTTAAATCGCCTAACATCGCATAACTTGCAGTAACGCCACCCGTTGTAGGATCCGTACATAAAGATATATATGGTATTCCTGCTTTATCCATCAATGATAATTTAGCAGCTGTTTTGGCCATTTGCATTAAAGAGAAGGCTGCTTCCATCATACGGGCACCGCCAGATTTTGAAATAATCAAAAGTGGTGTTTTTGTTTTTAAACAAAAATCGATAGAA
>JANYGR010000470.1 GCA_025359355.1 Bacteroidota bacterium
GCAACGGTAAATGGAAATCCTAATTTATATTTAGAGAACTGGACGGCAGATTCAACGGTTGGTATTTTAGATCATTGGTTTGGAGTCGGAAGCTTGGGATATAATCCTGCTAAAATTAAATATTGGAGTATGGATAACGAACCTGACATTTGGAGTAGCACGCATGATGATGTAATGCCAACGCAACCAACAGCAGAAGCTTTTATGCAATTATATTTTTCGGTTGCTAAAAAAGCACGCTTAAAATACCCGAACATTAAATTAACGGGACCTGTGCCTGCAAGTGAGTGGCAGTGGTATGCTTGGAACAATGCAAAGATCACGGCACTTAACGGACAAAGTTATACATGGTTGGAATTTTTTATTAAACGAATTTCGGAAGAACAAATAGCATCAGGTATTCGCCTATTGGATGTGATTGATATACATAGTTACCCGGGCGAATCGAATAGTTCGGATATAGTACAATTACATCGATTGTATTTTGATACTACTTACAGCTATCCTGGCGCAAATGGTGTAAAAACAATTGCAGCTTCAGGCTGGGATAATTCAATTACTCAGGAATTTGTATTTGAACGATGCAACAGATGGCTGAATCAATACTTAGGAGCTAATCATGGTGTTACTTTAGGTGTTTCCGAATATGGGTTTACTCATAATAATGCTAATGTGAGTTCAGTAAGTTATGCCTCATTGTTAGGCACCTTTGCTGATAATGGTGTAGGTTTTTTATCACCCTGGTATTGGAATACAGGCATGTGGGAGACTATGCATTTGTTTAGTCGATATGCAAAAACAACTCGCGTTAAATCAATCTCTAACCAAGAACTAAATGTATCAGGTTATACTTCAATTAACACAACAAATGATTCAATAACTATCATTTTAGTGAATAGGCATTTAACAGCAGTTAAAACAGTAAGTATGACCATTAGTAATTTTACCATACCAAATGGCGCATATACTACTAAACAATTAAATGCATTACCAACTACCGAAACATTTATTTCTCATACCAATAATGCATTAGCTTCTGGCACAGTAACGTTAAGTGCCAATACCTTTACGATAAATTTACCTGCATTATCTACAACAGCTATTATTCTTAAAGGAGCTAGCATTGCTACACCAATAACGGAAACAATAGCCACGCCATTGCATATAAAATTATTTCCTAATCCTTCCTCTTCAGAAAATACGATAATCGATTTATCATCTGAAAATATATTGGATTTAAAAATGGAAATATACAACGCTCTCGGACAAAAAGTTTATTTCAAACAATACTCTGGGCAAAATCCATCCCTAATAGAAATTCCTTCTTCAACTTTTGAGCAAGGAGTATATGCTGTTACACTTTCTACTGCCAAAGGCAAAGTATGGAGTAGTTGGTTAGTGAAGATGTAACAGGATCTAATGACGAATATGCTAAACTCAAAAAAACATCAAATGGAAAACTACATAAAACCTAATTTACTCAATTGGCAAAATACCAAAATAAAAGGCTTTGCTTCAAAACAGCTAATTGACCTGCCAAACGGAGGATTAAAACTAATTAAAGTAGAACCTAACTCTGTTTATCCACTTCATAATCACCCCGATAAAACAGAGTTTATATATGTGTTAGAGGGCAAACCTGAAATCATTATTGGCGATCAACAGCATCAAGGCGAACAGGAAGATTTTTTTATTTTACCACAAGCGACGATTCATAGTATCATAAATAATAGCGATGCACTTTGCATGCTTCTTGTGGGTGCCATCAAAAATTAAAATCATTTCATCATAGTATTTTATCTTCAATCGAAAATAGGAGTTACTAATAATAGCAGCTCACTTTTTAGTTTACTATTCATTTAAATAAAATCTTACATCTCTTTACAAGTCTTTTCGCATTTGCGACAATCAGCAGCACATTTTTTACAATCTGCCATATCAAACTTATCACATTCAGCAGCGCAATTTTCGCAAACTTTAGCACAGTCCAAACATTTTGCTTTTGCGGTTGGGCTATTTTCTTTCATTAATTTAACAGCAGCCGTACATTCTGTTACACACTCTTTACAAAGTTTTATGCACTTGTCCATTTTATGATCTTTCATTTTTGAACACATCATTTCTGTTTTTTTACAAGATGTAATACAGGCTTCACAAGCCTCAATACAAGCTTTGTACTTATCGTCGGTTAAGATTGTTTTTGTAACTGTTTTGTCTGTTACGACTGATGATGTCTTTGTTGCAGCAGTTATCGCTATAAAGCCTATTACTGCTAATAATAAAATTAATTTTCTCATTTTTTGTTTTTTTAGATTTAATAAATAATGAAAGCAAATGTGAGTAGATGAATATTAAATCCGTTATATCATTTTAGAAAAAAAATAAACTACCTCGCGGCAGAGCCGACGAGGTATTAAAAGATTGATAACTGCTGACTATGTATTTTTTTATATGTTTTTTCATTACCCTGAGATTTAACATACGCTTGAATTGTATTCTCATCGCCATGTTTACCAACA
>JANYGR010000184.1 GCA_025359355.1 Bacteroidota bacterium
TATAACTGTATATAAATAATTCGTTACAATAAATGTTTCTTAAGAAAACAGTATTGCAACTTTGTGTTATTTTTAATTGCATTAAAATTAGCTTATACTTAAATGCTCTTAACGCCTTGATTATGTAGTTATTAACCCGCCTTTGTTAAAACACCGTTTTCAAATTCAGTATCTCATGGCATTTACTTTATATTTTTACAGTTATGATAAACGACTCAGTCATTGAATTTAATAACGCCACTATTTATCAGGGCGATGTTGCTGTTATTTCCAATTTAAACTTAGCACTGCATAAAGGCGAGTTTGTTTATTTATTAGGAAAAACAGGCAGTGGAAAAAGTTCTTTGCTCAAAACAATATATGGCGATTTAACCTTAACCTCTGGTACTGGCGAAGTTTCAGGCTTTAAGCTACATAGTTTGAAACGTAAGGAAATTCCTTTTTTACGTCGTAAGTTAGGGATTGTATTTCAGGATTTTCAATTGTTAAGTGATCGAACTGTATTTGAAAATTTACGTTTTGTGATGAAAGCTACTGGATGGAAAGATGAAATAAAAATTAAGGCACGCGTTCAGGATGTGCTTGCCAAAGTAGGACTAGAAAGCAAAGCGCAAGTTATGCCTTTTCAACTTTCGGGTGGAGAGCAACAACGCATTAGTATTGCTCGTGCGTTAATTAATGAGCCTGAAGTTATTTTAGCAGATGAACCAACAGGAAATCTTGATCCAGAAACATCAGAAGAAATTATGAAATTGCTTTTAGATATCAGTAAACAAGGGCGATTGATACTATTTGCTACACACGATATTTTATTGTATAGTAAATTTCCTGCCCGCACATTGATGTGTGATAATAATCAAATTGCTGATAGCGCTAAATTGCAATAAGGGATTATACTAAGATTTTAACGAACGAAATAGATTGATTAAAGAATATTTTAAATAGTACAAGAGCGCTGGCTTGTCAAATACCGATAGCTATCGGTAGCGAGCAGAGAAGCGGTGAATCGAGAACTCAAGGATTTAGCGGAGCGTAAAATCCGTAGAATTCCGAGAGGAGCGTGGAGCATATTTTTGACTAGATTTTTTGTTCTTTTTCATCTATGGAAAAAGAAAAAAAGAAAATAGTTTCACTAAATTTTTAGTATAAACCAATAAAATTAGATAATTACAGTTTTTACTTTAAACAAAACGTTCATCAAAAATATTCAAACATATTTTTCTGATTACAAGTACGCCGTATTATATAACAATAATGGGCATTCTACAGGGTTTGAAAATAAATTACTGTTGTCAAATAATGAGCCTGTAACTCGTATTGTTGATCACGTACCTTATCTATGTTTTATTAATTATGATTACAAAAATCAAATTGAAGTATTTGATGCTAAGCAGAACAACCCTCTTAATTTTCCGGATCAGCTGTTTGTTGAGGTAGAAAAACAAGTTGATTTATTGGATGTTTCTTTGCATAGTATTTCTCAAAACACCTCTAAAGTAAGCCTACAACAAACTGTTTCTAAAGAAATGTATATAAAGCATGTTGAGCGATTAAAGCAACACATACAACAAGGCGATATTTATGAAATTAATTATTGCATGGCTTTCGAAGCTCATGATGTTGAAATTAATCCTATTGCCATGTTTCAGGCATTAAATGAAATTAGTTCCGCACCTTATGCTGCTTTAGCCAAATTTGATAAACAATGGATACTATCGTCAAGTCCCGAATTATTTTTATCTAAACGAGGAAAAACCTTGATAACAAAGCCGATTAAAGGCACAGCTAAAAGAAGTAAAAATCAGATTGAAGATGAAGACATCAAAAAACAACTACACTCAAATTTAAAAGAACGTACCGAAAACGTTATGATTGTTGATGTTTGTCGAAATGATTTATCCCGTATAGCTTCAAAAGGAAGTGTATTCGTACCTTCTATATTTGAGATTGAAAGCTATCAACAAGTACATCAAATGGTAAGTACTGTAAAGTGCGAATTAAAAGAGCATACTTCTTTCAATGACATACTTAGGTCAACCTTCCCAATGGCAAGCATGACGGGAGCTCCAAAAATTCGTGCTATGCAATTAATCGATGAGTTTGAATTATATAATCGGAATGCATATTCGGGAGCATTGGGTTATATCAATTCAAATAACGAGTTCGATCTAAATGTGCTCATTCGTAGTATTTTTTATAATGAAAAAACTAAATACCTTTCTTTCTCAGTAGGGAGTGCAATTACGGCTTCTTGCAATGCCACAGAAGAATACGAAGAGTGTATGCTCAAAGCGAAAGCAATGATGCAGGTTTTAGGTCGTTAATTAGTCTCATTTCTTTTTTTCTAAAATTTCTGTTTACCCTCTTTATGTTTCATTATGCTGTTTGGTAATTATATAACAGATGGATGTTTCTGCTTCGAATTAGTTCATTAAACTAGGATGAAAAATTGGGTCGAACTTAATGAGATAAAAAATCATTTATTAATATTAAACTATTATAGTTTATTTTCGTGGTATACTATCTGGTGTAATATTTTATTGAAAATATAATATATTTATCCCTAATAATCAATAGTTATTCTATTAAAAACGTGCTATTTGGTTAATTAATTCTTTTAAAAAGGACAAATGAAGTCAAGTAATTATTTGAATATTGTAATACTACCATAATTGGTGAGGGTATTATCAGATGTATATACCCAACTAAATTACTTTCTAAGAACGCATTTTTTAAATAATCTAAAAACAATCTTGTAAGATTTTTATTAATATTTAATAATTTAAATATTAGATTTTACTCAATAAAACATCTGTTTACTCATTTTTTTAGGTTTTAATAAAAAAAATAAGTAAAAAACACTATATTCTTAATTAAATGACTTATTTTTATATTATAATTCAATACAAATTAACATGAAAAATATTTTTATTATCCTAATTTTTGTATCTACAACCCATTTGTTTTCTCAAAACGTTGGTATTAACAGTACGGGTGCGGCACCGCGTAATTGTGCTATGCTCGATATTTTGGCAACAGATAAAGGGTTATTAGTTCCTCAAGTCGCATTAACAAATGTGGCAACTTATCTTCCATTAACGGGAACAGCAGTTGCAGGATTATTAGTATACTCAACGGCAGCTCCTACGGGTGGTAACGGAACAGGCTATTATTACTGGACAGGAGCCGTTTGGGCTAATTTAATAGACAATGTAGCGCCAGGAAACCCTTGGTATGTTGGTGGTAATGCTGGAGCAGCTGCTACTACCGATTATATTGGGACATCTGATAATAATAATTTTAGAATTAAAACAAATGCTATTTCACGTGCATTTTATTACAATGATGGGACTTACTATCATACGAGCGGTTCGACAACAATTGATAATGCTACTGTTGTAGCGCCTACAAATATGTCGGCTGGCGTTGGTGGGGCATGGATATATAATACAGCACCTGCGGCAAATGGAACAGGATATGGTGCTCCTAATGCAAATTATGGAATTTTGGCAGCAATGTATGGTACACGAAATTATTCATCTGCTTTACTAGGACAACCTGGTACTGGAACTAGGAGTGCTGGTGTATTTGGCTTTGACGGTTCAATTACAAATTGGGGAACTTTAGGTTATAGAACGAGTGGTAGCACTTACTTTGGAGCATATTTTAATGCTGGCTCATCTACGGGTACAGGATTTTTAACTTCTAACATGAGAAAAGGTATGGGTATGGGTTGCTATTCTGATTTTGTAGGAGCAATTGTTAAAGCAGATGTTATTGGCCAAGTAAATATTGGAGGTTTAATTGCTTCTTATAACTTAGGTAATGAATATACATCAGGTTATAAGGCAGACATCATTGATAATGGTTCAAAAAGAACAGTTGTATTTTCTAACACATCGTCAGAACTTAAAGTTTACTCCGATGGTACTACCCAATTAAAAAACGGAAAAGTATTTATTTCTTTCGATGAGTCTTTTACTAATACTATTGATAAAGATAAAATGCCAACGATTACAGTGTCACCAATGGGAGAGTGTAATGGTTTATATATTATGAGTATTGAAAAAAATGGTTTTTGGATAAAAGAATTGAATAACGGAACAAGTAATGCTAATATAGCTTGGATAGCAATTGGTAAGCGTGTTGATCAAAAAAATGTAGATGTACCAGAACAAATTTTAGAAAAAACTTTTGATGCTAATTTAAATAAAGTTGTTATCAATGAAAATATAAATTCTAATACATCTGGTTATATGTGGTGGGATGGTTCTAAATTTGTGTTTGATAAACCAGCACCTGAAACTAAGCCATTATTTGAGGCTAAAAAGCCAAGTGTAATGCTTGATGAAAAAAGATAATAATAATGAAATATGTTTTTTTTATAATTATTGTATTATTTAATAATAGTAAGATATTATCACAAAATCGGAATTACTTAAAAAAAACAATACACGTTCTTTGTAGTACTGAAATGGAAGGAAGAGGGGTTGATTCAAAAGGAATTAATTTAGCTCAAAATTTTATTGTAAAACAATATGGAGATTGTGGGTTATTAAAATATAATTCTAATTCCTATTTTCAAAGTTTTGAATGCAAAGATAGTCTTGGTAAATTATCTTTATCTAAAAACATAATTGGTTTTATTAATAATCATATAGATAGTACTATTGTTTTTTGCGCTCATTACGACCATATTGATGTTTGTTCTAATTTATCAAGAGAATTAACAACTAAATTGAAATGTAGCATACATGCTGGAGCTAATGATAATGCCTCTGGTGTTAGTTTAATATTAAGCTTAGCAAAAAGTTGTATTAAATTTAAAAAGCCAAAATATAATTTTTTATTTGTTGCGCTATCAGCTCACGAAATAGGATTATATGGTTCTAATTATTTACTTGAAAGTGATTACTTTAAAACATTAAAAATAAAAGCATTATTAAATTTTGATATGGTTGGAGGATTAAATTCAGTTTCAAAAGAATTAATTATTGGATTATCTGATACAGAGGCAGGTAAATACTTTAGTAAAATAATACACTTAGTTAATGATACAAGTAAATTAATTATTTTCAAACATAATGCACAACTATTGCAATCAGACGCTACAATTTTTAATAAAAATAACATACCGACACTATCATTTACAACAGGCATTACAGAGGATTATCATAAAATAACTGATACAGAGGAAAAAATTAATTACAAAGGAATGATTGAAATTCATAAATTATTGATAGCATTTATTACAAACATTTAAAACAAATAGTTCAATGAAATTATTTTTACTAATTTTTATTACTTTACTTTTTGCATCCAAAAATTGCATTAGTCAAGGTGTTTATAACAATGGAGCTAATATTATATTCTCTGGTGCAGCTCAAATGTACATTGATGTGGTAGGTTCAGGGCATTATTTGTCAGCAGCGGCAACCTCTGGGTCCATTACCGCTAGCGCTACTTCTAGTATCACCTTATTAGGTAATTGGACCAATAACTCCGTTAATAATGGGTTCACTATTGATGGAGGAGGTGTGGTATTGGCAGGAAATGCACAATCAATAGGTGGTTCTGCGGCAACGGCTTTTTACAATTTATCGTTAGCAGGTAATGGGATTAAAACGTTAGCAGTCAATTCTACTACAGTTGGCGGACAAGCAACCTTTACCGGGATATTAGATGTAGGAACAAGTACTTTAAATTTAAATTCAAACAGAATAGATATTACCAACAGTGCTGTTGGAGCAATTACTTCCGGTGCAACAGGTTATATATTAAGTGAAACAAACACTGCTGTAAATCCAAGTATAGTGAGGTGGTATGCCCGTAATACAACAGGTGCACATGTTTATCCATTTGGAGTAGCTAGTTCTAAAATACCTTTTACGTTTAATATTTCTGTAGCGATGGGTGCAACCGATTACGTAGATGTATCTACACGAGCAACGGCAGCAAATGATAATTTACCTTGGGCAGGCGCCAGTAATTTTGCGGCAGTAACTAATATGTATTCTCCAAACACGCCATATATTGATGGTTCTATTCCTGTAGTGGTAGATAGATGGTGGGATATTACCAATAGTAACCCTGTAAGTGCGAGTTTAACATTTAGTTACCGAGGTACAGAAAATACATTAACTGGGATTAATGCAGCTCCAGCTTTAATTGGAGCGCAGTATTGGAATGGTTCAAGTTGGCAGCCTAGTAATGCTGTTTTAGGAAGTGCTGCGGGTGTATCAGGAGCTTCTATCGGTTCAGTTACAACGCCTGTAGTGAGTTCTTTTTGCCCTTGGGTATTATCTTCTCTTCTCAATCCTTTACCAATTGAATTATTAAATTTTGATGTTTCATGTGTAAATAATGAAGCTGTAATCGAATGGTGTACTGCAACTGAACAAAACAATAATCATTTTACGATTGAGCACTCCATAGATGGTATAAACTTTACTGCGGTTGGAACAGTTGCAGGTAATGGTACGTCTGTGGTTAAGCATTGTTATAAATTTATTAGCAACTCAACAATTGGAGACATTAATTACTATCGTTTATCTCAAACAGATAATGGTGGTAAAATTACTACTTTCAAAACAGTTGCTTTAGAATCATGTGGAAACACCTCCGATAATATGGTACTAACAAATACTGGTACAAAACAAGTAGGGATTTTAGTTAATGCAACGGAAGATGCTAAAATTGAATTGTTTGTTCATAATGCTTTAGGTCAAATCTTAGAAGTAAGATCATTAGAAATAAAAAAAGGGTATAATGCTCTTGCTGTTGATTTAAGTCACGTGTCTAACGCATTATACTACATCTCTGTTTATAAAGGAAATGTCCTGCAGACAAGTAAAAAAATTGTAGTGTCTGATTTAGGGAATTAGTATTTCATTTTTTACGTAATAATATTTACAAGGCGGTTCTCTCCAATCGCCTTTTGCTTTTACTCTGTAGAGATTTTAATCATGACGGAAGTGTGATTAATGTAACATTTACGAGGAAATATGTAATAGAGATAGAGTTAACAAAACTAATATTTGTTACTATCCCATTACCATAAAATCTAAGATCAAAATTTATGTCTATCACCTATTACATGCTACAAATTTCACCAGTTATATTATTCATTATAACCGTTGTGGTTTTTGGGTTTTTGGCGGGAATAACGACGTATGTTTTTAGAAAGCGAGTTCAGCTAAAGATTTTACGATCTCATAATGAAGTAACCGGCTTTTTATTTTTAGCGATTGCAAGCTTTTATGCTTTGTTACTTAGTTTTGTGGTATTAATCGTTTGGGATCAATTAAACGAAACGCATAATAATGCCAGTAAGGAAGGTAGTTCAGCCCTGGGTCTGTATAGAGATATCAAGTTTTATCCAGATACTTTGGAGTCTAAAAAATTAATGACCGCTTATTTAGATTTTGTTTATAATGTGATTGATGATGAATTTCCCAGTATGCAAAAAATGCAATCAAGTACTAAAACCTCATCATCATTTAATAATGTTTTTCACGAAATGGAAAGATTAAATCCTAAAAATCCTTTTCAAGTCCAATTAGTTACCGAAATGTTTCGACATTTAAATGAGCTTTCAACGTATAGAGGACTTAGAAATTCTTCTTTAGAAACGGAGATTCCTCCACCTATTTGGTTGCCAATTATACTAGGGGCTCTAATTACTGTTTTTTGCGCATTGTTGTTAGATGTAGAGCATGTTCGTTTACATGTATCTTTAAATACGATGTTAGGAGCATTTATTGCTATGTTCTTATTTATTATTGTGTTGCTTGACCATCCGTATACGGGAAGTTTGAGTATTAAACCAAAATCTTATCAAAAAATATTTACCCTTGAGCAACAATTAAATCATTCTATTTCTAATACAACCAAATAATTATGAATCAACTATCAATTTTTTATAAAAGTATAATTGCCGTTATAGTATTGGCATCTTGTGAATCGCACGAACAAAAGTCGGATGAAGCATTTAATCAATTTAAAGATCAGAAAATAGCAACAAAGGATAGTGTTTATGTAAACAAAGATACGACTACTGCTGTCGAAAAAAATCAGTCGTCTAAGAAATATGAAAAAATAGATGAAGATGAGAAATTTAGAAAGAGTATAGAAAATAAGGTACATACAAATGAACTAGCGATCAAAAAATTAAAAATAACTCCTAACATGAATATTAAAACACTTAAAAAAATAGTTCATTTAGAGGAGGTAAATAATAACTTTATGAAGGAGCTAAGCGATTATGATGAAGAAGCGAAAAAGAACAGAAAATCTTTTGAAGAAAAAATCAACTTAGAAATTAATGAATTAGAAGTCGATCTAAAAGTATTAAATTTAAATTAAAAGTTTCTCTGGATATAGATCATCAATCAATCAATGTATTTTGTATTATAAAGGAGACTGTCTCAAAAGGACGGTCTCTTGTGTTTTTGTTAAGTAAAGAGTTAAATTGTCGAAGTCATGCTGAATTTGTTTCAGCATCTTACGAGACCTTGAAGCAAGTTCAGGGTGACGGAACATGATCAGGTAAAGGGTTAAAATGTGGAGATTCGTCATTGCGAGGAGGAACGACGACGCAATTTCATGCATTGTTTGAGATTGTTCCTCATGCTAAGGCGTGATCGCAATGACAGCTCTATGTCACATCGAGCGAAGTTGAGATGTATGACAATAAAGGGTTTTAAGTTCTTCACAAAATAACGTGATTTGAACCGACAATAAAAAATACTTTTGAGACAGCTTAATTTTTACAATAAAAACTTATTCTTTTACAAACTTACTTGTATATAATCCGCTTGCTGTTTTAATAGAAACACCATAAATTCCATTAGCTATTTCTGAAGGAAAATGGATGCTGTATTGATTTGAAGAAATCATATTTAAAGTAAACGCTATATGATTCCCTAAAACATCAACAATTACAATACTTTCGGGAGTTTTATTTAAACTAAAACTAATTGAACTCTTAGTAGGATTAGGGTAAAGTGAAATATTTTGTTTTTCAAATGACTCCTTTATAGATTGTGTAATTAAAAAATTATGCGCTGCACACATATTTGGAATTCCCCAACCATAATTATTATCAGGAGTAGTAGATTGAGTAGCAGTGGCTTTGATGGCACGTAAAATTTCCATATTGGTTTTGGTTGGATGTGCTTGCCATAAACAAGCTACAGCACCCGCTAATACTGGTGTTGCAAAAGACGTTCCGTTACCTGCTGTGAAATTATAACCTGGCTGACATACATACGTTCCTTCGCCCATGGTACTTAAATCAGGTTTAATACGTCCATCGGCAGTTGGTCCTATAGAACTAAAATTAGAATGCACACCACTTCCGTTAACCGACCCAACGGTGCAAATACTATCTGCATCAGCAGGAACACCAATATACATCCATGAGCCACCACCTTCGTTACCAGCAGCATTTAATACAAACAATCCTTTACGAACCGCCATTGTTGCTGCAATAGATGCAACAGAGGTATGCCCATTCAAATCGGCGTAAACGTGGTTGTCGGCTGGATTATCAAATGTTGTATAACCTAAAGATGTGGTTGTAATATCAGCGCCTACGCTATCCGCAAACTCAGCTGCTACCACCCAATTACACTCTTCAATTAATTTTTCTGAACTCACATCTTCCGAACGCAATAACCAAAATTGAGCTTTTGGGCCTGTGCCTACTAAGTTTCCTGGAGAATTTCCTGCTATAATTGATAACACCATAGCGCCATGAGAATCATCTTCGTATACGGCTGTATTACCCATCACAAAATCTCGCGTACCTAAAATACGACCTTCGTTACGAAGAGAATCAAACACGGGGTTAATATCAGCTTGACTAAAACCATCATCAATAATAGCAATGGTCATGTTTTGCCCTCTAAAACCAAGGTCATGCATGCAGTCTGCACCAATCTGACTTGCTTGTGTAAGCGATGGCCCGTAATTATAGCTTGTTACATGTTTGGTTGATTTATATGATGAGGTTGCAGGCTCAGTCGTTTCATTGGTTTTAGTGGTGTGAGTATTACCATGTCTCCCAACTTGCGATGAGCTTAATACACAGGTTAAACTATTAATGGCTGTTAATTGAGATGCATTTGTTACAAAAACAATGGCTGCATTCAACCATTTTGAAGTTTCAAATACTTGAGCTCCCGTAGCATTTACGGCATTGATGTATGTTTGATTGACAGGAATATCAGTTAAATCAACACTAATATTATGAGCAGTTCTACGTGCTATAGATTTAGCAGATAAAAAAGCGTTGGGGTTAGAAATAGAGTAGGGCGAACCTGTCTTGTCCTTAAATTTTACCCAGTATTTAGTTACAGTTTGAGCATTTAATCCACTTGCCATAGAAATAAAAAGGCAAGCAATGATTGAAGTTTTTAGTTTATTCAGAGCCATGAGTCACATAAGTTAATTTATAAATAACACCTTTTTCGATGCGTTGTTCAACGGGTTTAATCGTACCATTAGGATTTTGAGTTACCGTGTTCGAATATAAATCTTTTATTTCACGATATACTAACCCAATATTTTTTACATACTTTTCTATATAAAACTCACGATGAATCGCATTTTTACTTTTATCATCTTTTTGTTCAACATACAAAACATTGTCAAACGCAGTACCATTAATAGTTTCGGCGTTGTTTACATATTTATACGTGTAATCCCATTCGCCTATAATATTATTTGCATTCCCATCCCAAGTTGCATCTTGATTGGCAGGGAAAGCTAATTTTGTAAAACGTACATCTTCCTCAACTACTTCCAATGTTGTTTTTGTTTTAGTATAATTCCAAACATCTTTCACTGTCCAAGGCATATTATCATAGCTAACTAAGGGATTATATTTTTTGATATAACGAATAAGCTTAATGGCTGGTCTTCCTTGATTATCAGTAATAGCTTCTGCTAATTGCTCTTTAATGCGGTATTTGGAGTAAGTAGTGTCATGGTGAAAATCATCATAAATAGTAGAATCAACATCATATACCACATACTTTCCTAGGTTAGTAGGCGCATAATCATAACCCACATCAGGTGGCGTTTCGGTTTTACTTTTACAGCCCATCATCGCTGAAAAGAAAACAAATAAGGCAATTATAACATTAGTTTTTATGATGATTAAAATTACTGAAAAATTATGATGAATGCAATCCTAATAAAGTTTAAATTCGTGCCAACTTATTATTAAACTTATATTCCTATGTCTGATTTTTCAAATCATAAATTTGGTACCAAAGCCATACACGCTGGCGCAGAGCCTGATCCATCTACTGGTGCTATTATGACACCTATTTTTCAAACCTCTACTTATGTGCAGGAATCGCCTGGTACTAATAAAGGATATGGATATGCTCGTGGAAAAAACCCAACAAGAGAAGCTTTACAAAAAAATATTGCAGCTCTCGAAAATGGAAAGCACTGCGTTTGTTTTAGTAGTGGCATGGGAGCTACAGATGCCGTGATGCGTATGTTACGTCCAGGCGACGAAGTCATTACTGGCGACGATTTGTATGGCGGTTCATACCGTATGTTTACAAAAATTTATGAAAATTATGGCATCAAATTTCATTTCATTAATTTGACTGATGCTAATAATATTAAAAAATACATTAACGCGAATACTAAATTAATATGGGCAGAAACGCCTACCAATCCTACAATGCAGATTATTGACATTGAGGCTTGCTCAAAAATTGCGAAAGAGCATAAGTTATTATTAGCAGTTGATAATACCTTTGCATCACCTTATTTACAAAATCCTTTAGCCTTAGGTGCTGATATCGTAATGCATTCTGTTACTAAATATTTGGGTGGACATAGTGATGTTGTAATGGGCGCTTTAATTACAAATAGCGATGCCTTGCACGAACAAATTTATTTTATATTAAATAGTTGTGGTGCCAATCCTGGGCCTATGGATTGTTTTTTAGTGATGCGTGGCATTAAAACGTTGCACTTGCGCATGGAGCGTCATTGCTTTAACGGACGTAAAGTAGCTGAGTATTTAAAATCGCATCCAAAAGTAGAAAAGATATATTGGCCTGGTTTTACTGATCATCCAAACCATGAGATTGCTAAAAAACAAATGCGAGATTTTGGTGGTATGATTTCAATTGTTTTGAAAGGCGCTGATTTAGCAGCAACATTTAAAATTGCCTCTTCTTTTCATGTATTTTCTTTGGCCGAATCTTTAGGAGGTGTAGAATCATTAATTAATCATCCAGTAACCATGACGCATGCTTCTATTCCTAAAGCAGAACGCGATAAGGCAGGTGTCGTAGATAATTTATTGAGATTAAGCGTTGGTGTAGAAGATGTTGAAGACTTAATTGCCGACTTAAAACAAGCCTTAGGTTAAACATAGTTGTGATTATAATTTATTTAAAAAAGAGAGATGATGTATCTCTCTTTTTTTATGCAAATTTATTTGATAAACCTTCAAGGTCTATAGGTATGAAAGTCTTTGCGTTTAAAATATAAAGTGTAGATTTTTATTGAGATAAAATTAAATAGGTTTGTGAGTTTATATGGTAAATAAACGGTTGATATTTTTGTTTTTTCATAGACTGAAACATACACGAGTCGTTAGCTAATACAATGTAACAATCGCCTTTATCATTCATATCTGTGCGAGGAATAGGCTTTAACCATTCCATGTTTTTTGATAATCTATAAAAATTAGAAGTAGGTTCTAATGGCCAACTAACTGCCAATGATATTGAGTGTTTTGGCAAATGTTTATATTTTTTATCTAATTGTAAAAACGTTTGTTTTGTATCAGAATCATAAGCCCATTCCCCATAACAATTGGGGTTGAAACTCCGAATAAAAAAAGCAATTGAAACACATGATATCAGACAAACACCAATTAAAATATTTTTTTCATGGCTTAACATAAATAAATATTGAAAAAAGAAACCTACGTTTAAAATAACTAAAGGAATTAAAAAAAGAGAAAATCTACCAGATAAATAATCCGTATTAAATAAATAGTGCTGCGCAATAGATGCTAATGAAATCAATATCATTAAAGCATTAACAATAATGAGTGATTTGTTTTCTTTAAAAAAAGTAACATGTTTTTTTATAATAGCGCTTGTAGTTAAATACATTACACTAAGCATAATGATACAAGTAAGTATAGATAATATAAACCTTAGGTTGGACGAAATATAGTCTGTATAAAAAATAGAATTAAAAACAGAGTACAACGTATCTTCAACGAAGCCTGATTTCCCTCCAAAATCCATTTTATTAAACGTAATAACGCGCCTCACAGGTTCGTACAATACTGCTAATGAAAATAAGATGAGTAGGGCATTTATTTTATAATTTTTTTTAAATGAAAACGTTTGTTTTTCAAACACATTGTTTTCTAAAAAACGCATGCCATATAATATGGTAATTCCTGCCAAGTAAAAATTTAGTAACGTAAAGTTGCTTAATGTTGCTAATAATGCACCTAAGTGAAATAATACAAGCGCACTTTTCTTACTGGTTTGTAATGCTTCGATTAAATAATACAGTGCCATCATCATAAAACCTATAGACAAGCCATAACCTCTGGCGAGGCCGAAAAAATCAATTAAAGAAATATTAGTAAGTAATAAAATATAAATAGAGGTAGCTAAAAAAACATTGATTTTTTTTACAATTAAAAAACTATAAATGCTATAAATCAGAAATAATAAAATATTAGGTAGCCTTAAAGATATTTCGGAAGCGCCAAATAATTTTTCAGCGTATTTCATTCCAATCGAGTTTAGGATATGATTATTGGTATAAGAGTTACTGTAAGACAAAATATCCATGAAAGTTTGAGAAATGTAATGTAAATACGAAAAGCTTTCGTCATGTGTAAATGAAGTACTATAGGCTTTTATAATAATTAAAGTAAGTACTGATATTCCTATCAATACTATTATTCCAAAATATATGAAACGTAAAAGGCGCATAGGCCATAAAAATACATAAAAACGTGAATGAATAACACGTTCTATCACCATCGGATTTTTAATAAGTTTCTTACTTATGCTACTTTCATACTGTATCCTACCTTAATTTTAGAGTTATAATACTGATGATTAAACGCCACTATATATTTATTTTCACCCTATTGTGTTTATCGTTACAACACAAGGCACAAATAAAAAAAGAAGAGCCCACACTCACAAGAGTGTTATTTGTGTTTGATGCCAGTAATAGTATGCAAGCCAAACATGGCACTAAAACTCGCATTCAAGGCGCTAAAGATTTATTTTATAATTTTTTGGATAGTTTAAGTAAACAAAAAAACATACAATTTGCTTTAAGGATGTATGGCCATACGGTAAAGTATCCTCCAGGAGATTGTAAGGACAGCAAGCTCGTTGTACCATTTGGTAAAAATAATAGCGCTCTTATCAAATCAAAAGTTGCTGAGGCAAAACCAACAGGAATCACGCCCATTGAGCACTCCATAACCGAATCAGCAAACGATTTTCCGGATACCAAAGCAATTAATATGATTATTTTAATTACAGATGGTATCGAAGAATGTGGTGGCGATCCTTGTAGAGCCCGACAAGCATTGATGGAAAAAGGCATTGTGTTTAAACCTTTTATTATAGGTATTGGCTTATCGCCTGAGCAAATTAAAACCTTTGCTTGTGTTGGTGATTTTTATGATTTCGATAATTCTAATACGCTAACTGATATTTCTAATGTCATAGCTAAACAGAAATTAAATAAAACATCTGCCCAAGTAAACTTATTGGATTCCAAATCCTTTCCTTCCGAAACCAATGTAAATACAACCTTTTACAATACAGCAACAGGTAATTATATGTATAATTATATACATACATTAAATAGATTAAATAATCCAGATACGTTATACATTGAAGATTATCCAACCTATAAAGTGGTGGCTCATACCATTCCTCCAACCGAAAGTAAAACTATAAAACTCAGTCAGGGTAAACATACGATCATCCCTATTGACGCCCCTCAAGGATTTATCGAATTAAAACGACCACAAGGTGTATATAATTTTAATGAAAAAATTAAAACAATTGTCCGCCAATCACAGGGTAATTTACAAACGCTCAATGTACAGCAAATCAATAGCACCGAAAAATACATTACGGGTAGTTACGAGCTGGAAGTATTAACGCTTCCAAGAACTTATATTAAGAATGTGACGGTTACTCAATCCCAAACAAAATTAATAGAAATTGTAAATGCGGGAATGCTTACGGTTAAAGCCCTTGACAATGGTGATGGCTGTATTTTAAAAGATACTAAGCCACTAGAGTGGGTGTGTAATTTGAATAATACAACTTCTCAAGTATATTATCTACAACCGGGCAATTACCGCATCGAGTGGCGCTCCAAAACCTTAAAAGGCTCGATATATACCATCGAAAAACGATTTACGGTGAAATCCGACGTGGAAACGAAAGTGGAATTATACAGATAATTTTTTCGTCTTTTATCTGTATCATCTTCGATTTGTGCTTATATTTAGGTGCTATTTTACATAAATGTTAAAATTATACACCAACGGACAATAACGCTTATAAAGGCATATACTTAACCTATTAATAAATTAAATTTACAGTCAAAATTTATAAAATAACAAATGAACAAAACATCAATTATCACTGGCGTACTAAGCGTATTGAGTCTAACATCAATCATTGCTCAGCCT
Organism: Bacteroidota bacterium; assembly: GCA_025359355.1. Classification (GTDB taxonomy): domain Bacteria; phylum Bacteroidota; class Bacteroidia; order B-17B0; family Aurantibacillaceae; genus UBA4416. The sequence goes on from JANYGR010000184.1 coordinate 15,737, forward strand.
ACTTTAATAGAAAAAGTAGAAGTAAAAACGGATAAAGTAGTAATACCTTACGAAAAATGGAAATTGCCGAATGGCTTAACTGTATTGGTTCACGAAGATCACTCGGATCCGTTAATCAACGTGATGGTAACCTATAAGGTTGGTGCTAATCGCGAAAGTATTGGTAAATCAGGCTTTGCACACTTTTTTGAACACATGATGTTTCAAGGTTCTAAACATGTAGCTGATGAAGAGCATTTTAAAATTGTATCTACAGCTGGTGGAAATATGAATGGTTTTACGCAACGAGATAAAACCGTTTATTATGAAAACTTACCGTCTAATGCGTTGGAAACAGCATTATACTTAGAAAGTGATCGTATGGGTTTTTTATTGGATTCATTAACTAAGAAAAAATTTGAAAACCAACGTGATGCCGTTAAAAACGAAAAGTCACAAAACATCGAAAATCAACCGTATGCGATGGCGTTTGTTGAGGTAATTAATCAAGCCTTATACCCTTCTAAGCATCCATATAGCTGGCCAATTATTGGTTATGTAGATGATTTGAATAGAGCTTCTTTAGATGACGTTAAGAATTTCTTTTTACGTTGGTATGGTCCAAACAATGCTATTTTAACGGTAAGTGGAGATGTAACGTCTGCTGATGTTGTAAAATTAGCTGAAAAATATTTTGGTTCTTTAAAGCCTTGTCCTGAAGTTAAAAAAATGCGTGTACCGCCTGTTACTTTAGCAACAGATAAGTATGTAGCTTATAAAGACAATATTTACTTACCATTAAATTTACGTGTATATCCTACAGTTCCTCAATATAACCGTGATGAACCGGCATTAGATTTATTAGCTAAAATGATGGGAGACGGTAATAACTCTATTTTTTATAAAAACTTTGTGAAAAGCAAAATGGCTATCCAGGCTGGTGTTAATCACGAATCAAGTGAATTAGCTGGTGAATTCTCGTTCCAAATTTTCGCTTACCCACCAGAAGATTTTAATTTAGAAAAATTATTTACAGATGTTGATGCTAAAGTAAAAGCCACCATTGATGAGTTTGAAACAACTGGTATTACTGATGAAGCTTTGCAACGTGCCAAAGCAGGAATAGAGAGCGCTGTATATGATCAAACATCTTCTGTATTTGGTAAATCATCTATCATCTCGGAATGGGAACGTTTATTAGGTAAATCAACAACTATTACAGATGAAATTGAGCGTTATAATAAAGTAACAAAAGAAGATATTGCACGTGTTTTTACAAAATATATCAAAGGTGCAGGAGCTGCTGTTTTAAATACTTACCCGATTATGAGTGCTAAAGATTCTGTAAAATCAGTAAATCCATTTGCTGGCGCTACGTTTGGACCTGATCCAGAGTATACAGGATTATCTTACGCACCAAATCCTGATAACTTAGATAGAAAAAATCGTCCAACTTCAGGTGAAGCAAAAGTGGTTAAAACGCCTGATTTCTTTAAAACTAAATTAGCAAATGGTTTAGGTGTTATTGGTACAAAAAACACTGAAACACCTATTGTTACATTAGTGTTTACTTTAGAAGGCGGAAGCTTAGTATTATCTCCCGATATGCTTAAAAAAATGGGTGTAGCAGAGTTAACGGCATCCGTATTGAATGAAGGAACTAAAAATTTCACAACCGAAAAAATTAGCGCAGAGCTTGAAAAGCTTGGTAGTTCTATTTCCTTTGAGGCTAATAAAAAAACGTCGACAATTAGAGTAGAGTGTTTAAAGAAAAATTTAGATGCTACTTTAAAATTATTAGAAGAAAAATTATTGAGCCCTGGATTTAATGCAGAAGATTTTAAATTAGCTAAAAAGCAATTAAAAGAAGGTATTAAAAGTGAAGCAACAAGTCCAAATACGATGTCTGATAAAGCATTTAGTTTTGCTTTGTATGGTAACACGGTTCTTGGTAATCAGCCAACTATAAATACAGTTGATAAAATTGAATTAGAAGATGTAAAAGCATATTACACTAACTACTACTCCCCATCTGTTGCAAACCTTGTAATAGTAGGTGATATAGAAGAAAAGGATATGATGCCTAAATTAGATTTCTTAAATAAATGGCAAGCTAAAGAAGTGAAAATTCTTCCAATAGTTGAATTACCGGCAAGCCCTGAACCACAGTTTTATATTTACAATAAATCGTATGCGCCTTCATCCGTAATCGCTATGGGATATCCTTCTGTGAAATTCGATGCAACTGGTGATTTTTACAAAAACCGTATCGCCAACTTTGTATTTGGTGGTGCATTTAACAGCCGTTTGAATTTAAATTTACGTGAAGACAAAGGTTATACATACGGAATTAATTCTCGTTTTTCTGGAGATAAATACAATGGTACATTTATGATTTCATCTTCTGTAAAACGTGTAGCAACAGCTTTATCATTGGCTGAAATTGTGAAAGAATTTACTAAATATCAAACATCTGGTATTACTGACGGAGAGTTAGCATTCACTAAAAATGCATTATTAAACGAAGAGGCTCTTAAATACGAGACGCCTTTTCAAAAAGCATCTTTCTTAACTAACATTCAACGTAATAATTTAGATAAAGATTATACAGTTAAGCAAAATCAGCTATTGAAGGGCATTACAAAAGATGAAGTAAATGCTCAAATTAAAAAATCATTTGATGTTAATAAATTAACGACTGTTATTGTTGGGGACAAAAATATGATTGAAGCACAATTAGAAAAAGCAAAAAAAGATGCTATCAATAAAGATGTGTTAAATAACGTGAAATTAAAAAAACTATCAATCGATTAATAATAATGGCGTGTTAGTTGTAAATAGCTTTGCAACTAACACGTTTTTCTAATTTTAAAAATAAAAACAAATGAGAAATCTTATCCTATCAACTGCATTAGTTTGTGCCACAGTAAGTACATCATTGGCTCAAAGTAATCAAGTTCAAAATGCATTCAATTATTTAAAAAACAAAGAATACGATAAAGCAAAAACAGCAGCAGATTTAGCTGCTACAAATGCAAGTACAAGTAACAGTGCTAAACTATGGATGTATCGTGGTAGAATTTACAAAGTGATTTATGAAGATAAAGAAGCAACTGTAAGAAACATAGATGCGGGTGCTGAGGAAAAAGCATTAGAAAGTTTCATAGCTTGTTTGAAATTTGATAAAGGCAATGATATTTATAAAGATGAAGTAAAAGGATTATTGGTACAATCATCTTACGCTGTTAGTCAAAAAGCAAAATATTTAAAAGATACCAAAGAATACGATAAAGCAATTACGCTTTATAATTTATTAAACGAAGCGCTTCCTTTTGATTATGATCAAGGAATGAAACGTAATAACGTTACTAAAGAAACCATTTTATTTGGTAAGTATAAAACATACTTAGCTGCGGGAAACAAAGAAATGGCGCGCGAAACCGTTGATAAACTAATTGAGATCAAGTATAAAGATGCGACTATCTATACAGATATGGCTAAATTATTATTAACAGAAAAAGATACGTTAAAGGCATTAAGTTATATTGAAAAAGGTCGTGCTTTATTTGAAGATAATACAGACTTAATCAACACAGAAATTAATATCTATTTAGCACAAGGTAAAATAGGTGCTTTAAAAGATAAATTAATTAAAGCAACTGAAGTAACACCTGATAATGAGGTATTACATTGTGTGTTAGCTAATGTATATAACAGCACTAAAGAAGAGGATAAAGCGGTAGAAGAATATAAAAAAGCAATCGAATTGAAACCGGATTATGAATTAGCAAACTACAATTTGGGTGTTATTTATTTTTCGAGAGGTAAAGCTTGGATGGATAAAGTAAATGCGTTGCCATTAAAAGAGGAGGCTAAAGCTAAGGATTACGAAGCGAAAGCAAAAGTTGAATTTAAAAGCGCTACCGAATATTTAGAAAAATCGTATGAAATATCACCTGACAAGAGAACGAAACAAACTTTATTTCAATTGTTTAGTCGCTTAGGAGAACCTGAAAAAGCAGCTAAATACGCTAAAGACAAACAATAATCTATTCCCCGTACAAATTATTGTGTGGGGAATATTTTTATATTTTATAATGTGATTATTATTTATGGATAATAATTGTTTTAGGTTTATAAACTAATCATATATCATACTTACTATCAGTTCTAACAAACAATAATATGAAGCAAATTATTATCATCGCCCTAGCAACATTACCACTCTTTTCAGTTGCTCAAAAATCAAAAGTTCAATCGGCTTGGAGAGCTTTAAATGATTATGAATCCACATTAACTGAAAATCCGGACGTTTCTTATTTGATGAAGGCTAAAGAAAATATTGATTTAGCATTGACAAATGACGAAACAAAAAATACAGCTAAGGCCAATGCGTATAAAGCTCGTATTATGTATGATTTGTATCAATATAATTTGAAACAAGAACAAAAAAAATTAGAGGCTACTGTAAAAGATAAGTCAGCGAGAGTAGAAGCATCTTATGTAACTACGCCGTTCGTTGATTTTGAAGAGGCTTGCAATGCCATCAACAAGATAAAAGAAGTTGATGCAAAATATTTTGATAAAACCTTAGGGGTTAATAAAGTAGAGAGTGATCTAGGCGAGGACGATTTGAAATTATATAACGCTGCTAATCAAATGAAATTAGAACTTTCTAACATTGCTATAGGAAAATACAAGGCTAAATTATTTGGAGATGCGGCCGATTTCTTTTATAAATCAGCTAACATGAACTTATTAATGACAGGAAAAAAAGATACAACCAGTTACTATAATGCCTGTATTTGTGCACAAAAAGCTAAAATTCCAGCTAAAATAATATTCTATAATAATGAAATGATTGAGAAGAAAATAGCAGTACCTAATAATTTTCAAGCTATTTACGAAGAATACATTGTGGCTAAAGATTCTGCAAAAGCATTAGAATGTCTAAAGAAGGGGCGCGACATGTTTCCTAACGATTTATTTTTAATGAATAAAGAAACAGATGTGTACATCCAAACAGGTAAGCAAGAATTAGCGATTGTTAATTTAAAAAAGGCAATTGAAAAAGATCCTAAAAATGCGGTCTTAGAATTTGTATTAGGAGACGTATATAATACGATTGCTAATCCAAAAGGAAAAAATGGTAAGGATACTATAAAACCAGAGAACTACGAAGAGTTAACGAAAAGTGCAGAAGATCATTATATCATTGCAGTTAATTTAAAACCGACTAATAATGACACGTATTTTAATGTATTATACAATTTAGGAGCTTTGCACTATAATCACGGAGTGGTGCTTTATACAAAATCGATGGCTAAGTCAACACTTGTTGATTTGGTAAAAAAACAAAAAGAATATGAAGCCAAAAGTGCTGAATATTATAAAAAAGCAATTCCGTATTTTGAGCAAGCTTTATCCATCAAATCGGAAGATACTACTACTTTATCTGCCTTACGTAAATTATATTACCTGACAGGTAATGAGGCTAAGGGTAATGAAATAAATGCTAAACTAAAGGCTATTAATAAGTAATATATTATTTTATGTTTTTGATAGAAACTTATTTCTTACAAAAGTTACTATAACTTTTAATGATTGTGTAAAATAATGAACTAAATCTTCAGGATGAAGAAGGTACTAATTTAACCCAAGGCTAAATGGGATTAATATATTAGTAAAATAAGGGCTTCAGCAATTACTCTGTTTAATCCAATAATAGTGAAATCTTATAATCAATCAATTTAGTTGATTATAAAAGTAAGGAGAAGTAGAAAATTAGTTGAGAAGTAAATAGAATGCTAGAATTTAGAACGTAATCTTGTTTTACCACGTTTAGGTGGAAAAAATCTGCCAATAGTAATTTGCAAACCTAAATAAGCATCTTTTTGTTTATCGCCTCGCTGAGCACCTAAACCTGAAGCATCTGGAGAAGTTGCACCTGGTATATTTCCTAGATTAGGGTCTGCCATTTGCACTGACTGAGGTCCGTAAGCAGCACCTAAAGCAGACTTGTCGTAATACACAGTGCTTACATCGTCTATATAATCGGTAAAAGTTTTACGATAATTTAATTCAATACCAACACTCCAAAATTTATTAAGAATTACTCGGTATGCTACTCCCATTGGTATTGATATGGCAAAATTGCTATATTGTTTTGGTCCACCTGGTAAACCTTGACCTTCTGTGTGTAATGGTCTAAGTTCAACATATTGACCTGCGGAATTTAAACCTTTAGGATTAAAATAAAACACGCCAATTCCAATAAAAGCTATAAATTCTTTTGATCTTGATTTATGACGACGAGATAATGTTTTTTTGATGCCATATCTATGGCCAACTTTACCAGAAAACCATGATAGTTCAGCACGAGTAGCAAGTTCAAAAATATTTGATTTAAAGTTTAAGTTCCTATTATTTCTGAAAGGTTCTTGTGTTAATTTATCATCACCAGCAGCTAATAAATAATTGAAACTGCTATGCCAATTAAAATTTTTAGCAATTTTGTATCTATAGGCTAATGAAATTGCTGGTTTGGTTAAACTAAATTCTAAATCGACAGGACTATAATGTGTACCTATCTTATTTAAACCACCTAAATCCCCTAAAAACTGAGAAACTCCAACTTGTACAATAACTTCTTTACGATATTTCTTCCAATCATTCGCTCTCGAAAAATTTTGGGAATAGATATTTTGTACAAAAATTGTAGAAAATGATATAATAACAAGGGTATGTAGCTTTATATTCAAATGTAATGTTTTTACAAAAATAATAAATTTCGTTAAATCTACTAATAATATGTATAGATTTTACTTTATTATATGACTAAATTGTTAAAATTGAGGTGAAAAACATTTTTTAACCTAAATCTTCGTTTGCGTAATATAATTTATAAAATTTCAATCCCTTTTCTTCATCATATCCACGCTCAACGTAATCATGTCGACCATGAACATATATATGAAAGTTTTTATCCAATTTTACAACACTCTTCATGAATTTTTGATTTTTCTTAACTGCGGTTGGGGAAATCTCAAAATCGTCAATGGCTGTTAAGTCCATTTTATCATTATAGCTTTGTCGATAGTCTCTAAAAGCTTCTTGAAGTTCTGGTTGAGGTAAAATCTCTTTTTCAAATTCTTTGATGTTGAAGTTATCTTTTTCCTTAAAAAAACTAGTACTCTTATTCAACATCATCATTTGATCTTGCTTCGTCACGTTATTGTTTTCAGTAAGCACTTCTTCACAAAAGCCTTTACAAGTATCAATAAAGTTTGACGTATGAAAATAAGCGTTCTCTTTTAATTTGGTATTTAAAAAATCCTCAACCCAGTAAAAAGCACAATCTGCAATTTTATTGTTAGTATCTACTACGCTGATTTTATAACCTTTTTCGCCTTCAGTATTAAAGATGATACAGCCTTTGTCTAATTTGTTGATGTTAATGCCATTATCACATTCGATGTCAAAATTATCCATGTGCTGAAATACCTTCAAATAGGTGTCTTTATTTTCAGTTTTAAATAACCCAATAGCATCACAGATAACGCCATCAACGTTACAATCTTTAAAGTAGCAGGTATAAAATTCGCCACCTTTAATTTTTGGATGCATTGATTGATTATACAAATGCTCCGCAATATGTTTACTGTTTTCTATGAATGCATTTTGTGACTTGAATAAGTCTGATGTATAACTTTGAACATCATGATAATGCATTTCATTTTTTGACTTGAACTGATAATAAATGTCAGTTTTGAAAGGCGCCGTTAAATAACGCATCAGTGTATCTTTCAAAAAATCATCTTTTATGTGTATGTTTTTTTCGCTAAGCGTTAACTCTTCTCCTAAGCCTTTATTTCCTACATAATGTATCACAAAATGTGTTAATTCTGAACGTATAAAATCTATCATGGCACTAAATTGGTTTCTATATTTGAGCCATAAATATAGTTGTTTCGCTATGTGGGCAATTAACAAACTTTAAACATTACTCATAAATTATGTTACTAACGGATATTTTCCGTTATAATAACAACCCTCACTCTAAATAAAAATTTTAAATTTGTTTACTATGCAAAAGAAAATTGTTTCTCCGTTATTTATAGCCTTGTTTATAGGCTTGTGTTCATTTACTGTTTATCAGTTTGGTAAAAACCAAATATTGTTAGACATGTTAATGTCATCTTTAAATCAGGCACATTATAGTCCACTTAAGATTGATGATGACTTTAGTGAGAAGGCGTTTACCTTATATTTAAAGCGATTAGACAATAATAAAAAGTTTTTAATTCAGGCTGATGTTGATGCATTGGCAAAGTATCGTAAATCTATAGATGATGAAATAACGAATGGAACTTTTGAGTTTTATGATTTATCAAATGCTTTGATCTCTAAGCGAATCCAAGAAAAAGAAAATTGGAGCAAAGAAATATTAGGAAAACCGCTTGATTTTAAAACAGACGAAGATTATGAAATTGATGGTGATAAAGTGAAGTTTGTTTCTACGGAAGCTGAGTTAAAAGCTGAGTGGAAAAAAATGTTGAAATATCAGGTGCTGTCTCGTTTGGATGATTTACTAACAAATCAAGAAAAGGCAAAAGAAAAAAAAGATTCTGTGTTTGTTGAAAAATCGTATGATAGCCTTGAAGTAGATGCGCGCCGCAAAACATTGAAAGCAAATACAGATTGGTTTAAACGCTTAAGTAAAATTACTTCCAAAGATCGATTTTCTACTTATGTGAATACCATCACAGGCCTTTATGATCCACACACAGAATATTTTGCACCTAAAGAAAAAAAGAAATTTGATCAAAGCATGAGCGGTCAGTTTGAAGGAATTGGCGCACGTTTGCAATCGAAAGACGGTATCGTAAAAGTTTCTGAAATAATTGTAGGCTCTCCTTCTTTTAAACAAGGCGAATTAAAAGCGGGCGATGAAATTCATAAAGTAGCGCAAGGAAAAAATGAAGCAATTGATATCACTAATATGGATATGGATGATGCCATTGAATTAATCAAAGGAAAAAAAGGATCCGAAGTAAGATTAACTGTGAAAAAACCAGATGGTTCTTTTAAAGTAATACCAATTATTAGAGATGTGATAGAGATGGAAGAAACTTATGCTAAATCGGCTGTTATTACTAATAAAAAGAAGATCGGTTATATTTATTTACCAATGTTTTATGCCGATTTTACCCGTAATGGCGCTCATCGCTGTTCAGCAGATATGAAAAAAGAAATTGAAAAATTGAAAGCGCAAGGAGTAGAAGGTATTGTGATTGATTTAAGAGATAATGGTGGTGGTTCTTTACAAGAAGTAGTGGAAATGGCTGGATTGTTTATTCCGAAAGGACCTGTTGTTCAGGTGAAAAGTAAAGCAGGTTCTATTAACGTGATGGAAGATAAAAATTCGGATGTAACTTGGGATGGGCCTTTAGCTATTATGGTCAATCACGGAAGCGCATCAGCATCAGAGATTTTAGCAGCAGCTATACAAGATTATAAACGAGGAATTATTATTGGCACACAAAGTTTTGGTAAAGGAACTGTTCAATCTTTCCTTGATCTTGATCAATATTTATTACCGCAATTTGATACTGTTCGACCACTTGGTTCTGTGAAAATTACGATGCAAAAGTTTTATCGTATTAATGGTGGAGCTACTCAATTGAAGGGAGTAATGCCAGATGTAGTTTTACCTGACCCATACGCATTATTAGATCTTGGTGAAAAAGATTTAGATTATCCAATGCCTTGGGATGAAATTGCTAAAGCAACTTATGATGAATATAAAACTATTAATTACGATAAAGCTAAAAAAGGTAGTGCTGATAGATTAAAGACTAGCTCTGCATTTAAGCTCATAGAGGCTGAATCTAAAGAATTGAAGTCTAAAAAAGATGATACAAAGTATAGTTTAGTTTTAGATAAATACAGAGCTGAACAAAAAGAGTTGCGTACTCAAAATAAAAAATACGACGCCCTAAAAACAGATATCAAAGGTTTTAGTGCAGAATTGACAAGTGTTGATAGAGATGCGATGAAATCTGATACAACAAAATTAAACAAGGAAATTAAGTGGACTAAAAACATTCAGAAAGATAATTACATCTTTGAAGCCACAAATGTGATGAACGATATGAAATAGTATTTATATTAGTGAAAGATTTTATACCAAATCTTTCACTAATATATTTCCTTTAGATGTATTTAATACATCATTCATGTCGTCCATTAAACGGTTAATGTTTTTGAGCTCAATGCCATTTTCTATTGGTAGATAATTTACCCCTTTTTCGTCAAGTTTATCAATGATAAATTTCACGGTTAATTTACTATCAGAAATACCAGGTTGATAGCCAATTTCTTTATCCACAGGCATCCTCACTTCATTAAAAACAGCTGTTTCGGTAAATTCAAAAATAATGAGTCGCGTTAAACGTACAGGTAAATCAAGCTTCTTGGAAATTTGCATTGCCGTTAATGCAGGTAGTCCTTCATTGAAATTCTTAACTACACAGTTTGCAATCATTAAGGCAATAACGCGCTTATAGCGATCGCTAATATTAGTGATCTCATTTTCTAATTCGTAATGATCTACATTTTGATTGGCAAAAGCAAGTTCAGCCCCAAATAATACAACAAACCAAGAATATTGAACCCAAATTAAAAATAAAGGTAAGGCAGCAAAACTTCCATATATTTTATTATAAGATACAACGCCTATTTGAGATGAAACATAAGCCCATTCTAATAATTCAAATAAGATACTTGCTATTAAACCACCGAGTACAGCTGCTTTAAAATTAACTTTAGTATTTGGTAAAACCATGTATAAAAAAACAAACATTCCCCAAATTAATGCAAAAGCGAGGATTTTAAGCATAACAAATTCAAGAGGACTAAATACTGAAATATTTGAGAATGCATGATCCATACCAGTCTTAATTCCTACTGTTATGGCACCAGATAGAATAATGAAAATGGGAGCAGTGAGCATAATAGATAAATAATCAGTTATTTTTCGAATCCAAGTCCTATCTTTTTTTATTTCCCAAATTTCATTGAAACTATTTTCGATACTACTCAATAGTTTAATCACAGTCCATAATAATAAAACAATACCAACGCCAGCAATAACACCTCCTTTGGTATTATCAAGCATTTTATCCGCATACACAAACACTTGGGTTATTACATCTTT
>JANYGR010000405.1 GCA_025359355.1 Bacteroidota bacterium
TTCGGAGTAAGTGCCATCTTTTTCTGTTCGTCCAAAATTAAAACAAATCATAGGATACTCCATACCATTAGCGGCTTCAATGCTTTGCGCAACGGGGTAAGTATAAGGAATGGTAAATTTAGAATAGGTTTTAATGGTGTGCGCTACTGTTTTAGTAGAGTATTTGCGGTAAAGAGGAGCGGCTTCTTTTGCATAAAAACTCATACACATTACTTTTTTGCCTTCTACTTTGATAGGCATTGCGTCCCACATAAATTTACGAGAAGAGCCCCACGCAAAATCGCGTACGCTATCTGCTTTAAAAATCCATGTTTTAGTACTTGTTGCTTTTGTTTTTTCGGAAGCAGTACATTCGTCTAAGGTTACTATTTCTGTTACATCGCTATAGTTAGCAGATGCTTTGGTCCAACGCGCCAGTTGATTTGGAGTGAGTATTTGCGCATAGTTTTGGCATTCGCCTGTTGAACATATAATATGATCGGCAGGAACGGTCATTTTAACTTTGTAATTTCCAAAGGCTAAAGCAAATTCGCCACGACCCGTAAATTGTTTGTTTTGCCAACCTTGAAAGTCACTATACACGCACATGCGCGGATACCATTGTGTAATGGTAAATAGGTGATTGCCGTCTTCTGGAAAAAACTCGTAACCTCCACGGCCACCAATAGTCATGCGATTACCTATTTTGTATTGCCATTTAATAATGAATTTTAATTTAGAATTTCCGTTCAATGTTTTTGGTAAATCTATACGCATCATGGTTTGGTTGATGGTGTATTTGAGTGGATTGCCTAACTCATCAGTAACAGAAAGGATTTGATCGCCTAAGCCTTTTAGTTTTTCGTTAATATCTAAACCTTTTATTTCATTTTCGTTATATGGTTGATTGAGTTTATTACCGTCAAAATAATTATTGTCGGCCGTTGGTTGATGTTGATTTTCATCTAACTGTAACCATAGGTAACTTAATTTATCAGAAGAGTTATTGTGATAAGTAATCACTTCTTTACCAATGATTATTAAATTTTTTTCATCTAAGGTAGCGTCAATATCATAATCGGCACGTTGTTGCCAATACTTGCTACCAGGTGCTCCAGAGGCAGTTCGTTGGTCGTTTGGTGTAGGTAAAATAGTGCCAAGTTGTTCAAATTTATTACCGTGATTGGATTGAGGATTGTTTTTTAAGTTTTGTGCAAAAGCAATACTTAAGCTAAAACAAAAAGTGGTAGTTAGGTTTAATAAACGCATGATGGTTATAGGTGGTTTAGTCGTTGTATAAATAAAAAAGTAGCTATTACTAAAACAGTTGAAGAGACCAAGGTGACCCAAACAGCTGGTTTAATTCGTGTAAATCTAATTAAAAAAACAGAAAATAAAAGCATAGTGATAACTATACTTAATTGACCAATTTCGAGCCCTATATTGAATGATATTAAAGGTAACAGGATGCTTTCCTCTTTACCCAACAAAGATGTCAGTAGATAAGAAAAGCCCATGCCGTGTATGAAGCCAAACAATAGGGCTAAGGCATAATTGAATTGATAATTGATGCGCTGCTTGTTTTTGAAATAAATATTTGAGAAGCAGGTTGTTATAATGGTTAGAGGAATTAAAACTTCGATAAGAGATTGCTTTATGACAATGACATGAAACGCACTAGCAATCAAGGTTAACGAATGTCCTATTGTAAAGGCGGTGATTAATATGAGTAAGGATTTCCATTCTTTCATAGAAAATAACGCACATAAAACCACGACGTACAAAATGTGGTCGTAGCCATTCCAATCTAAAATATGTTGAAAGCCCGTAGTGAACCACAACCAAAATTCGTTCATTTTAAATGTTATTTTTGTGTGTGCTAAATTTAAATGGAAAATACATACACTTATTAAAAACTACACCTGCGGTAAGGGGGTTATTTTTAGTGTTTGCATTGATTATCGTTAGTTCGTTTTATACATTAAAGCATCCCTTTTATATTAGTGTTGTGGATATAAAGCATGATGCAAAACAACAGAGTTTAAATATCAGTGTGCGGTTATTTACCAATGATTTGGAAGATGCTTTACGGAAAACAACAGGTAAAGCAATTGATGTATTGAATCCCAAAAATAAAGCAGAAACGGATTCCATAGTATTTCATTATATCAAAAAAAGATTGGCCATTCAATCGAATGGAAAGCTTCATATACTTCATTTTATTGGTTACGAGAAAGAAGAAGAATCTGTTTGGGCTTATTTAGAAATACAAAAAGTAGCGAAGCCAAAAACAATAACAGTTGATACAAAACTTTTATATGATTTTTTACCTCAGCAAGTAAATATTGTGCACGTCGAAATCAATACTATCAAAAAAAGTTCGAAGGTTGCTAATCCTGAGAGTAGGGTGGAGTTTGTTTTTTAATTAGTGTCCGTAAGAGATCGTCAACTTCATCGTTAAACTTGCTTTAAAAATGTTCATTTGCGATACTTCGACTTCGCTCAGCACAAGCAGCAAACTCCCATTATTTAAACCTTCGTTCGCCTCGAATTTAACGATCTCTTTCAGCCACTGTATTGTTTTTAATCGAATATATTTATAATACAAATTAGGGTGTAGTCCAAAATAATGTTGGATTATTTGTTTTATATCTAGTGAAAATAGTTCCCGTATTAGGACTTGATTGTTCTGATTTGTTTGGTGTTTGATTATAAGCATCTAATGGTAATAATTCGATGTAACTGATTTTTTTTACATCATTCCATGTTTCACTATTGTATTCACTATTTACAGGGCATTCCATACGGTATAAGTTTTTTGCCATATAATTATAAAGATATTCTTCTTTAATAGTAGTTGATTTATGATTCCAATTGGCGTCTGGATTTATGAGTAAAGGCTTATTAGTTATTAATCGCTCTCTAACTTCCTCAATGCTTAATAATTCACCTTTTTCATTCATCACATAGGCATCGTTTGTGGGATCAATCCATAACCATTTTTTTAAATCTGTTGAATAAACCATATTAATTACATGACAATCATTAAATACAGAGTCTTTAGGCATACATGTTATGAATCGAGATTTAATGCCTAATGATAAATAACATTCGTTCAAAACAGTTGCTAGTCCTCTGCAATTTAAACCTCTATTATCTTTTTTACAAACAGCAATCATACTCATTGCATTTTTTATTGTAGGATTTTCGTGGTTGCCATCGTGAGGAATTAAGTTATGTATCCAATGTAGTAGATTTAATATTTTTGACACTTCTGAACCTCTACCAGCTATGGAATCAAGTTTAAATCCTTTTCTTAATTCAGTTAAATTTGCGTTGTCGGCATTTTGGTATGTAAAAGCTGGGACTGACCTAGTATCCAAGAGATTATATTTATTAGCAGATTTTAATTTATCTAAATAAGTAGCTTCATATTTTATTCGTGTGAAAGCGGTATCTTTTTTATTTAATATAATTTTAAAATTATATTCTTTGTTAGGTTGAACAAAAAAAGAAATAGAATCAAGATCCGTATAAAATGTTACTTTTTTGTTTTTATTTGGCGTTAAATAAATATCTGGCTTAATTTCAGGAGAAATATTCCATGCGTCTTTTTTAAAGTCTTTCCCATCTTGCACATTAACAGATGTTGAATTTGCTTTAATGACGGGCATTCTCTTTTGAGCGTAAATATTTGCTCCTAATAAGGTAGTAAGGCAAAGGACAATTAATTTATATCTATTTTTATTTAACATGTTTTTTTTAATTAAATGTTGTTGGTTTAGTTTTGATTGAAAACATAAAATACAAAATCACAAAAAGGGTTGCAGTGCCTGTTACTATAAATGTAACGCTTGCTCCAAATTCGAACCAAATAAATCCTGCTAAGGAACTGGCCAACATGGTACAAATGCTTTGAAATCCTGCATAGGTGCCAATGGCGGTAGCAGTATCTTTTTTATCCGTGATGTTACTAATCCATGCTTTGGCAATGCCTTCTGTGGCTGCGGCATAAATACCGTATAGAAAAAATAGAATAATGAAGAGATACAGATTGTGACTGAAACTCATGCCAAAATAAACAATGGCAAACATTAAAAGCCCAAACGTAAACATCGTTTTTAAACCAATTTTATCAGCAAGGATGCCAATAGGAAAAGAAGATAACGCATAAATTAAATTATAAAAAATATACACGCCAATAATAGCGGTATCGTCTAATCCTGCTTGTTTAGCCTTGAGTAAAAGAAACACATCCGAACTATTGAATAAGGTAAATACTAAAAGTCCGAATACTACTTTTTTATATAGAACCGGACTATTTTTCCAATAATTCATAAATGAAAAAAATGGAGTAGGTTTAGTTTCTGAATGAGTTACTTTGTTTTTATCTTTAAGTAAAAAGGAAGCAAGTACAGCTAATACGCCAGGAATAAAAGCAATAAAAAAAAGCGTTTTATAATCTTGAGGAAAATAATATAAATACAGTAAAGCTAAGGAAGGCCCCAATACAGCACCAAAGGTGTCCATGGAACGATGGAACCCGAATACTTTTCCTTTAGTGGTTGGTGTTGCTTCGTCTGATAAAATAGCGTCTCTGGCACCTGTACGTATACCTTTTCCAAGTCGATCGATGGTGCGAGAAAAGAAAATCCAAAGAGGAAAAACAAAAAATCCCATCATTGGTTTAGAAATGGCGCTTAAGGAATAACCAATTTGTACGAAGGGAGCTCTTTTACCAGAGTTGTCAGATAATTTGCCAAAATAACCTTTACTAAGTCCAGCTGTAGCTTCAGCAAAGCCTTCAAGAATACCAATAAGTACAATTGAAAACCCAATTGTTTTTAAATAGATGGGCATGATAGGATAGAGCATTTCGCTGGCCGTGTCGGTAAACAAGCTCACTAATGATAGAGTCCAAACGGTGCGTGTAATATATTTCATGTGTCGGTATTATTGTTTTTAATTGTTATATGGTTTATTCATGTTATCGTCAATTTTGATTGTGTTGATGGCAACATGAATATTTCATTTGAAGATGCTATTGTTTTTTAATAATAGAAAGCGAAAAATTACCTTGCTAAACTATTGTTGTATGGAATACGGTTCACGATTGAACGACCCAAAGTTACTTCATCCGTATATTCTAATTCATCGCCAACGGCTATACCACGAGCAATTGCAGATAAGGTAACGTTATATGTTGCTAGTTTTCTAAAAATAAAAAAGCTGGTTGTTTCTCCCTCCATGGTTGCATTAAGGGCTAATATAATTTCTGTAATTTGTTGTGCGGATACTTTTGAAATTAAAGAATCGATGGTTAAATTACTCGGACCAATACCTTCCATGGGGGATATCAATCCTCCTAATACATGATACACGCCTTTGTAAAGCCCTGTGTTTTCAATAGCCATAACGTCTCTATAATCCTGAACAACACAGACGAGTTGTTGATTTCTAAGTGGATTAGAGCATACCTCACAAATATCATGGTCTGAAATGGTGTGGCAATTTTTACAATATTTTAAATCTGTTTTTAACGCTTTTAATACCTCTGCAAAATTAACGACTTCTTGGTTTTCCTGTTTGATTAAATGCAATACATAACGTAGAGCAGATTTTTTACCAACTCCCGGAAGGCTTGCGAAATGCCCAACAGCTTGTTCAATTAATTTCGACGTGAATTCCATTTTGTATAATGTCGAGATGTTTTTTTAGAGCAATAATGAAGTGTAGAATTATTTTACTAACTCAATGTTCATATTAATTTCTGATTGGTAAGAGGCTTTATCTAACACTTCTATGGTTTTTTCAATAGTTTTAAAGCCAGTTGCCTCAATACTCATTTGGTATTTGCCTGGTGTTAAAATCATAATAAAGCGACCGGTTGTAGGGTTTGGCAAATAGTTGCCCACTAACTCTTTGGTGGTAACATCATTTACAGAAATAAACACATCTGAGAAATTTACCTTTTCATTTTCTTTTAATTTGAATTCTCCAATTATTACAGAATAATCATTTTCTATTTCATTAAAATTAACTCTATAAATATCGTATTCGCCTAAGCCATTCGGTTTAATAGCCGCAATGTAACCATACTTACCGTTTTTAGATACTCTAAAATTCATATCATCATAGGTTGTATTAACGGGGTAGCCTATGTTTTTAGCATTACTAAATGAGTGTGTTGTTTCATCATAAGCAGATTTAAAAATATCATATCCACCCATGCTCGCATGACCTTTAGAACTAAAGTATAAGGTTTTGCCATCAGGAGATATGTTTGGAAAATCTTCATCATGTTTGGTATTAATATTTGGTCCTAAGTTTTTAGCTTCAGCCCAGTTTCCACTAGGTGATTTTTGACATGAGTAAATATCAATTCCTCCAAATCCACCTTCTCTATTACTTGCAAAATAAATCGTGTTTCCATCATTAGAAATTGAGGCTGCGATTTCATCACCTTTTGAGTTGATCATTTTACTTAATAATTCGGGTTTGCTATAGCTACCGTTTGCCTGTAAATTGCTTACGTACACATTTGCTTTTTGAGTTGCATTATACATTAACAACAACATCGTTTCTCCGTTAGCACTTAATCCTATTACCTCTGTCCCCGAATTACCAGCATTAATGGGTGCTCCAATACTTACTGCTTTCGCATATTGTCCATTAACTACTTTTGAAATAAAAATAGAATTTCCATATTCACCGTTTGGTAATTTTTCAGCATTTTTTTCAGGACGTTTTGTATTATATACTATAACCGATTCGTTTGCTGTTACAAAAGGATAATAATCGTTGAACTCAGAGTTGATGTTTTTGCCTAACGACTGAAAGCTAACGCTAACGGGGTATTTAACTAATTCTTTCGCATTTAAGCAATATTGGATTTGTTCGTTTACTTCTACATTTACTTTACCTTTTTGTAACAAATAGATTTTGTAATTATCATACATTTTAATAGCATCATCAAACCTACCAGCATAGTGATAAGCTCTGGCTAATAAATAATCCGCTTCATGATTATACACATCTTTTCGAGTTACAATTTCTAAATAGGGGGCAGCTTTCGCTTTATTGCCATTGGAGTTAAGGTAACAAATACCAGCATTGTAATTATACAATTCGTTTTTTGGTTCAGCATTTAATAACTGAAGGTAATCAGTGAGCGCATCTTCATAGTTACCCAATTTCATTTTGTTTGCAGCTTCTTCTGCATTTACCTTATCTTGAGATACGCCAACTATGGTTATTAATAATAACGGAAGAATTAATATGTATTTTATCATAATTATGTTTTTTAAGCACTTAAAAATAACCATTTTAAGGCAATTGACACTTAAATGTGAAAAACTGTTTAATTACTTTAATAAATAAAGCCTTGTTTTTGTTAATATTGATAAATAATATAAATGCCATGATAAACTATAGTCGAAAATATTTTCCTGTTTTTTTTATTTTTCTTTTAGTAGGAGTGTTTACATCTGCCTGTAATACTACTAAATCAGACGAAGATAAACGTACTGTTTTTAATTACAATGAAATGGCAGGTGTATCAAGTCTTGACCCTGCTATGGCTAGTAATACTGAGAATATATGGCCTGTTAATCAATTGTTTAATGGTTTAGTACAAATGAATGACTCGCTGAGAGTAATTCCTTGCATAGCCAAAAAATGGTTTATTAGCGATGATGGATTAACGTATACATTTATTTTAAGAAATGATGTCCGCTTTCATAATAACAAATGTTTTGATGAAGAAAAAGGTAGAATAGTAACGGCGAAAGATTTTGTATATTCTTTTAATAGGTTATATGATCCAAAAGTTAGCGGAGCTCTTTCTTATGTTAATAATATTGATAGAACCGAGAAGACCAATTATAAAGGGTTTTCGGCAATAAACGATACTACATTAACTATTTACTTAAAAGAGCCATTTAGTGCTTTTTTGAGTACCCTAACTATGAGCTTTTTTTCTGTGATACCCTATGAAGCTACTGAATTTTATGGACAAGATTTTAGAAGAAATCCTGTAGGCACAGGTCCATTTGCCTTTAAAATGTGGGATGAAGGAACAAAATTGGTTTTATTAAAAAATGAAAACTACTTTGAATTTGACGGTTCTCGTCGTTTACCCTATTTAGACGCTGTTACTATTTCTTTTGTAAAGGATAGAGAAACCGCTTTTATGGAATTATTAAATGGTAAGTATGATATGTTGAGTGGAGCTGATGCGTTTAATATTAATGAGGTATTGGATAAAACAGGGAATTTACAACCGGAGTACGCCAAGAAATTTAACTTGCAAAAACAAACGTATTTAAAAACAGATTATTTAGGGATATTAGTTGATGAAAATATCGACATCGTTAAAAAATCACCCTTACGCATTAAGGCTCTGAGAAAAGCCATTAACTATGGTTTTGATAGAGTGAAGATGGTAAAATATTTTAGAAATAATATCGGATATCCTGCGACATCAGGATTTATACCGAATGGATTGCCTGCATTTGATGCGAAAATTACAAAAGGATATACTTACAATCCAGAAAAGGTTCGTCAATTGCTTATAGAGGCTGGTTATCCGGACGGAAAAAATATGCCTGAAATTACATTGCATACCACTGAAGCATTTTTAGAACAATTAGAATTTATTCAATCTCAATTAGCAGAAAATAATATTCAAGTTAAAATATCAGTTGATAAAAGCTCTGTATTACGACAAGCAGTAGGTAGTTGCGAATATAATTTTTTTAAGAAGTCGTGGGTAGCTGATTATGCTGATGAAGAAAATTGTTTGAGCTTATTTTACAGCAAAAATTTTACACCAATAGGGTCAAATTATACGCATTACAAAAACCCTGAATTTGATGTGTTATTTGAAAAAGCAATTAAAGAACAAAACAGAGATGTACAAAAAGTATTGTATCAACAAATGGATCAGATGTTAATAGATGATGCGCCAGTTGTGCCACTTTATTACGATCAAGTAATACGATTGGTTCATAAAAACATCAGTGATTTAACCACTAATCCAATGAATTTATTAAACTTAAAACTGGTTAAGAAAGTTAATAATTAGAGTTTGTTCTAAAAGTTTATAGACATAAAAAAACCACAACATTCGTTGTGGTTTTTTTGTGATATTATTTTAAGATTAAAGAATCAACATCGCATCTCCATAAGAATAGAAACGGTATTTTTCTTTAATTGCTTCTTTGTATGCTTTCATAATTAAGTCATATCCTCCAAAAGCTGCTACCTGCATTAATAAAGTCGATTCAGGCATGTGGAAGTTAGTGATCATACAATTAGCAACTGAAAAATCATAAGGAGGGAAAATGAATTTATTTGTCCAACCATTATAAGGATTTACGTGTCCTGTTGTAGATACAGAAGATTCTACAGCACGCATCACTGTTGTTCCAACGGCACACACTTTTTTCTTTTTGTCTTTTCCTTCGTTAATTATTTTACAAGCTTCTTCACTAATAATAGCTTCTTCGCTATCCATTTTATGTTTGGTAAGATCTTCAACTTCTACCATTCTAAATGTACCTAAACCAATATGTAATGTTAGTTTAGCATAGTGAACTCCTTTAATTTCAAGGCGTTTTAATAATTCTCTGCTAAAATGTAATCCTGCGGTAGGGGCAGCAACGGCACCTTCATTTTTTGCAAATACTGTTTGGTAACGCTCAATATCACTTTCTTCAACGCCACGTTTAATATATTTTGGTAAAGGTGTTTCTCCTAAATCATACAATGCTTTTCTAAATTCGTCATAAGGTCCGTCAAATAAGAATCTTAAGGTACGTCCACGAGATGTTGTATTATCAATTACTTCGGCAACAACATTGTCGTTTTCGCCAAAATATAATTTATTACCAATACGAATTTTACGAGCAGGATCAACTAAAACGTCCCATAAACGACTTTCAGCGTTTAATTCACGTAATAAAAATACTTCAATTTTAGCACCAGTCTTTTCTTTGTTACCATACATACGGGCAGGAAAAACCTTAGTGTCATTCATAATCATCACATCACCATCATCAAAGTAATTGATAAGGTCTTTAAATTTTTTGTGTGAGATTTTTCCGGTAGCACGATCAACTACCATTAATCTACTTTCATCGCGATTTTTTGATGGATACTCTGCTAATAATTCTTTAGGCAGATTAAATTTGAACATCGATAACTTCATATCTGTTATAGTTTTAATATAAGACAGAACGAAACAAGCCCTAGAGCCATTCCATAATCTTACGGGATTAATAATTTAGTGCGCAAAAGTAACAAAATAACTTAATTATGGTACTTTTTAGTAGTTAAAATAAATAAAAAATCATCAATCTAGAAAAACTTTATAATTGTTTTCTGAATTGATGATAGTAACACTGTAATTAATCTTACTTCTTTACTAATGAACCAAATACTTTTTTCAAAATATCGGTTACTTGAGCCATAGGATCTTTTCTAATTTTAGTTTCTTCTGTTGCAATTAAGGTCATTAAGCCGTTAATCGCTTTGTTAGTAACATATTCGTTCAAATTTGGATTTTGTGGTTGAACGCCAGGTATTTTATTATATGTTGTAATTAATGGCGACCAATAAGATGTTACTTTTACCTTATTAATAGCATCTGTAACCGTTGGCAAAAATCGTTCTTTTAAGGATGCATATGTTTTTTCTCTTAAAAAATGTGTGGCAGCTGTATCGTTACCTTTTAAAATATTAAATCCGTCGGTTATCGACATATTAGTAATGGCATTTAAAAAAACGGGAGTTGCATTTTTTGTAGCCTCTTCTGCTGCTCTATTTAATGAAGTTTCAAAATCTGTAATTTGAGATTGAAATCCAAGTTGAGATAACGTTTCTTTCATCTTAATAGCTTCACTTGGCCATGGAATAAATATTAAAGGATTTTTATTAAACCCATCTAATTTGGAAGTTAGCGCCGTTGAATTATTTGATCCTACTGATAAGGCTTCTTTTAAGCCCTTTACAACATCATCATTGCTTAAGCCAGTAGAAGATGTACTTCCAGTATTAACGGCTGCGTTTAAAATTTCTGTGGTAGTTTTAAGTAAAGCTGCTTCGGTTTTAGGATCGCAACTTGCTAATATTATTGAGAAGCCGAAAATTAAATAAAGTGAGTTTTTCATGTGGTTATAAAATAAAGTAAATATGATTTTTATGATTTTAAATATATGAATTTATTAGCTGTTGCCAATTATTTCGTTAATAAAGGAATTAATTGGGAATGCATGATTTGACAAGTATTGGCAACAAAAAATGATGTGAGAATAAATCTTATTTTAAATAAAAAAGGGTGGAACTAATTATTTAGCGCCACCCTTTTTTGTAGTTCTTAATAATTTATTTTTTAGTTAAAGAGCCAAATACTTTTTTCAATAAATCGGAAACTTGAGCCATAGGGTTTTTTCTAATTTTAGTCTCTTCGTCTTTTATTAAAGTCATTAATCCATTAACTGCTTTCGTACAGATATAGTCGTTCAAATCAGGATTTTGTTTTGTTACACCTGGAATTTTATTGTAAGTACTTGCTAAAGGCGTCCATAAACTTGCCACTTTTGTTTTTGCAATCGCATCTTTTACAACAGGCATAAATTGAGCTTTAAGTGGTGTAAATGTTTTTTCTCTTAAGTAATGAGTAGCAGCAGTATCACTTCCTTTCAATATAGCAAAACCATCGCCAATACCCATTCCTGTGATAGCATCAATAAATACGGGAGATGCTTTTTTCGCTGCTTCTTCAGCAGCTCTGTTTAAAGAGGTTTCAAATTCTGTCACCTTTTTTTGCATACCTAATTTGATTAATTTATCTTTCATTGCTTGTGCTTCTGCTGGCCAAGGAATAAATAACTGAGGATTTTTTAAATACCCATCAACCTTTGAGGCATTACCTGAAGAATTATTTGTACCAACAGTTAATGCTTCTTTTAACCCTTTTATAACTTCATCATTAGTTAGAGCTGGAGTACCTGTAGCCGTATGTGAGCCAACAACGACAGTTACAACATCAACGACAGTAGATATCGTAGTATTAGATTTCACAGCGGTTTTAGTGACAGTTGTAGCAGCGTCCTTTGCTACATCTTTTGTTGCGCCCCAAACATCGTTTAAAATTTGGGCATGAGAAGTTAAACTTGTTGTAACAATTGCTGTTATTAGAAATGATTTAATGTTCATAATGATTTTTTTTATTTAATTTTAGATTTTTGAATTTTACAAATAGCTTGCCAAATATACAATGAACGCGGAACTTTTAACTATAGGAAATGAAATATTAATTGGTCAAATCATAAACACAAATGCTGTTTGGATGGCTCAACAACTTAATTTGATAGGGGTAAGTGTTATCCACATGAGCTCAGTAGCTGATGAAAGATCCGCTATTTTAAAGGCATTTGACGATGCCAGCCAACGAGCAGATATTGTATTAATTACAGGAGGACTTGGACCTACAAAGGATGATATAACTAAAAAAACATTTTGTGATTATTTTGAAACAGATTTAATACTTGACGACAATGTGTTAAATGATGTGGCGGATTTTTTTGCCAAGCGAAATAAAGTGGTTACCGATATTAATAAAAATCAAGCCTTGGTTCCAAAAGGATGTTTAGTGATGAGAAATAGTAATGGCACAGCGCCAGGCATGTGGATGAAAAAAAATAAAACCATTTTTATGTCGATGCCCGGTGTGCCTTATGAAATGCAGATGATGATGACCACAGGTGTTATCCCTGAAATAAAAAAACGATTTACCTTGCCATTTATTTATCATAAAACAATTTTAACTCAAGGAATAGGGGAAAGTATATTATCTGAATTAATTAGTGATTGGGAAGATAGCTTAACCGAAAAAGAAATTGGATTAGCCTATTTGCCTTCGCCAGGGATGGTTCGTCTTCGCTTGAGTAGTAAGGGATTAAATGAAGCCGAACTTATTCGTAAAATAGAAACAGAAGTTGAAAATATCAAACCATTAATAGAGAAATATATTTATGGATACGAAGAATATGGAAAAGGCCAACCTAAAATGGAAGAAATTTTAGGAAAACTTTTACTAGAAAAAAACTTAACATTAGGATTAGCCGAAAGTTGCACTGGCGGCTACATTTCACACTTAATAACATCTGTTGCTGGTAGTTCGGCATATTATAATGGTTGCATCGTGCCTTATCATAACGAATTTAAGCAAGCATTACTTAAAGTTGACCCAACTATTTTTGAAAAATATGGAGCTGTTAGCGAAGCCTGCGTAAGAGCAATGGCTAAAGAAACATTAACAGTTTTTAAATCGGATGTGGCAATTGCTGTATCTGGAATTGCAGGCCCCGCGGGCGGAACAACAGATAAGCCTGTTGGTACAACATGGATTGCAGTTGCTCATCATGATGAAATTATTGTTAAGTGCTTTGTGTTTGGCGATGATAGACAACGAAATATCCACATGACTGCTTCAACGGCTATGAATATGTTGAGGAAGTTGATTTTGAAAATAGAGGATTAGTAATTATTGGTTTAATGTTTTTGGTTTCTAGTTATTCGACCAGAAATCAAAAACTAGAAATAATAAATAACATGGAACTAGCATATAGAGAATTTGGGCAAGGACAGCCATTGATTATTTTACACGGATTATTTGGACAGAGCGATAATTGGAATACCTTGGCAAAACGCTTTGCTGATAAGGGATTCAGAGTCTTTACAATTGATCAACGTAATCATGGATTATCGCCACATAGTTCGGTTTGGAATTATCAGGTGATGGCGAAGGACTTGAAAGAGTTTATAGAAACTCATCATTTAGTTGAGCCAATTATTTTAGGACATAGCATGGGTGGAAAAACGGTGATGTTTTTTGAATTATTATTTCCTCATATAGCAAAACAATTAATTGTAGTTGATATTGCTCCTAAGGCTTATGAACCGCATCATGATGCGGTTTTAAAAGCATTGAATGCTGTTGATTTTAAGTCGATTGTTACTCGAAAAGAAGCTGAAGCCGTGCTAAACGAATATATTACAGATTTTGGAACGAAACAATTTTTATTAAAAAATATTTATTGGAAAGAAGACGATTCTAAGTTAATGGCTTGGCGCTTCGATTTGGAGACCATTACGAAAGAATACAATAATATAGGTGTTGCAATTCCTGAAGGAGTGAGTGATATAGATACTTTGTTTATTCGTGGCGAAAAATCAAATTATATCTTAGATTCTGATTTAGATATGATACAAAAGCATTTTATAAATTATCAACTAAAAACAATTGCTAATAGTGGACATTGGGTGCATGCCGAACAACCCGACGCTTTTTTTAATTGTGTGATGGATTTTATACTATAGATTAAAATGATTCATTCATTTATTAATCCAGTAAAATATTTTTTTCTTTACAGAACCTAATAAAATTAATATACTTCTCAAAAGGGGCATCGCTTTTCCATAAGTAACCGTATAAAGCAACTCCGTGAAAGCCTAATTTATAAGCAAGTTCCACGCTTTTTTCATTAACGCCTCCTCGAGCATATATTTTTTTACCAGATTTTTTGATAGCAGCGTCAATAATTTCAGGATAAAAACCACTGTATAGTTCACCCGAAACATTATGAAACATCGTTCCTAAAAAACAGTAATCGGTTTTTACTTTATCTTCAAGGTATAGTTGTTCAACACGTTTATGTGATATAGACTTGGTTAATTTTGGTTTACGGATATAAATCATTTTTGTGTTCCACCAAAGCTTAAATTTCTTTTTCAAATGGGTGTCAGTAAAGTGAAACCCTTTCAAATTGTACTTAAGCGCCAATTTATGATGAGAATGTATAATAATACGGTTATGAAAATGGGCTGGAATTTCTTTAATATATTCCTCTAACTCTTTGGTTGAAAAATGATTTTTTCGAACATGTAAAGTTTCAAGACCCGCTTCAAACATTTGTATGACACAAGAAATTTCGGTATCTAATTTTTTAGATGGTGTGATAACAACTAACTTCATAATATTCTAAAATAATTTACTTAAGTCTAAAATTAACTGTGGCGTTCTTTCAAGAGCATTGCCTATAACTATGTAATCAGGGTTTGTAGCAAGTATGTTTTTAGCTTTTGCAACGGAATCTATTCCTCCTCCAACGATTAAGGGTATAGAAATATTTTTTTTAACTTGTCT
>JANYGR010000501.1 GCA_025359355.1 Bacteroidota bacterium
AACCCCACTATTCCACTCCCTATTATAATTAAATCAATATGTTTAAAATATGTTTGAGTTTCCCAAAAGCTAAAATTGCTGATTTTGTTGATTTCTTGCATTATTAATGATATTATATTTATGGAATTTTACTTAAATTTAACCCTTAATACAAAATTACATCATTTGTTGAATTATGGCTCAAAGCTTTAAAATTACTTTACTATTATTAGTTTTTTCTTACAATCTATTTTCACAAGATTGGACTTTACCGTTGACGGGTAAAGTTGAAAAAAACGACAAAAAGCTTCAAGGCGCTATCGTTACGTTAATGCAAGGTTCCAAACAAATTGCTCAAACCCTTACTGGTGAAGATGGAGCCTTTAAGTTTGAGATTCCCGCAAACGGTGATTTTATGATTACAGTAACTAAGCCTGGACATTGCACTAAAAAATTTCAAGTATCAACTAGAGGTGTTCCACCAGATGACAAAAGCACAAAAAGGTTTGATATTCCTGGGATTAACTTATTTGAACCCTTGCCTAATATTGATTATTCTGTTTTAAACCAACCTTTAGTTAAAATACAGTATAGCGCTGTAAAACAAGTGTTTGACTACGATGAAGCCTATTTTTCCCAATCCTTAGCAGCCCTCGATAAGTTAAAGCAACTTGAAGCAGATGCTATTAATAAACAAAAAGAATTAGAATTCAATTACAGTTCCGCTATCAAAACAGCTGACAAGGCATTTCAAAAAAAGGACTGGGCTACAGCTAAAGCAAATTATTCAAATGCCATAAAATTTAAACCAGCTGAAAATTACCCTAAAGATCAATTGGCGCAAATTGATATTATTATAAAAGATCAAGAAGCATTAAATAAAAAAAATGCAGATGATACAGCTGCCGCAGACGCCCTAGCTAAAAAGAAAGCTGATGAAGAAGCTGCCCGTTTGGCTAAAATTGCCGCCGATAAGGCAGCAGCAGACGCTAAAGCAAAAGCTGATGCCGATGCACTTGCTAAAAAGAAAGCCGATGAAGATGCTGCTCGTTTAGCTAAAGAAAAAGCAGATAAATTAGCTGCCGACAAAGCCATTGCCGATAAGGCAGCAGCTGATGCTAAAACAAAAGCTGATGCAGACGCTCTCGCTAAAAAGAAAGCCGATGAAGAAGCTGCTCGTTTAGCCAAAGAAAAAGCAGATAAATTAGCAGCAGACGCTAAAGCAAAAGCTGATGCAGACGCTCTCGCTAAGAAGAAAGCCGATGAAGATGCCGCTCGTTTAGCCAAGGAAAAAGCAGATAAATTAGCAGCAGACAAAGCAGCAGCAGACGCTAAAGCAAAAGCTGATGCAGATGCCATTGCTAAAAAGAAAGCGGATGAAGAAGCAGTTCGTTTAGCGAAAGAAAAAGCAGATAAATTAGTGGCTGACAAAGCAGCGGCAGATAAGGCAGTAGCAGACGCTAAAGCAAAAGCTGATGCAGACGCTCTCGCTAAGAAGAAAGCCGATGAAGAAGCCGCTCGTTTAGCCAAGGAAAAAGCAGATAAATTAGCAGCAGACAAAGCAGCGGCAGATGCCAAAGCAAAAGCTGATGCCGACGCACTTGCTAAAAAGAAAGCCGATGAAGATGCTGCTCGTTTAGCTAAAGAAAAAGCAGACAAAGAAATAGCCGATGCTAAAGCAAAAGGCGATGCAGAAGCTGCTAGATTAGCGAAAGAAAAAGCAGATAAAGCAGCGGCAGACGCTAAAGCAAAGGCTGACGCAGATGCCTTAGCTAAAAAGAAAGCAGATGAAGATGCCGCTCGTTTAGCTAAAGAAAAAGCAGACAAAGAAATTGCCGATGCGAAAGCTAAAGGTGATTCTGAAGCCGCTCGTTTAGCTAAAGAAAAAGCTGACAAAGAAATTGCTGATGCTAAAGCAAAAGGCGATTCAGAAGCAGCAAGATTAGCTAAAGAAAAAGCCGATAAAGCAGCAGCAGATGCTAAAACAAAGGCTGACGCAGACGCCTTAGCTAAAAAGAAAGCGGATGAAGATGCTGCTCGTTTAGCTAAAGAAAAAGCAGATAAAGAAATTGCCGATGCGAAAGCTAAAGGTGATTCTGAAGCAGCAAGATTAGCCAAAGAAAAAGCAGATAAAGCAGCAGCAGATACCAAAGCGAAAGCTGACGCAGATGCTCTTGCTAAAAAGAAAGCGGATGAAGAAGCTGCTCGTTTAGCTAAGGAAAAAGCAAAACTTTCTACACTTCCGCCTTTGGGTGTTGATAAATATAAAGAAGCTATAAAACGAGCTGACGAATTATTTAAAATGAAACGCTATCAAGAATCGAAAATTTCTTATGAAGAAGCGTTAGTTGCTAAAGCCAGTGATGCTTATGCTAAAGGTCGATTAGTTGAAATAGAAAAACTATTAAAATCTGATACCGCAACAGCAGAATCAACAGATGCACGAATGAAAGAATTATTGGCTAAGTATCCCCCAGGCGTACACGAATCAACAATTAATGGAACAGGTGTTTATATTATTCAGCGCGTAGTAGCTAAAGAAACGATTGTATATATTTATCAAAAGAAAGTTTTTAATTGGGGTGGTGTGTCTTATTTTAGAGATGGAACCGCAATAACTGAATCTACTTTTGAACAAGAAACTAAACCTTAATTTTTATTTATGCCCTCTACTTCGACTTCGCTCAATTCAAGTATTTTTGAAGACGTTCACTGTTGCGTTTGTGGTAACACTAATCCATCTCATTTTAAAGTACTTTACGAAAAAGAAACATTTTCTGTTGTTGAATGTAACGACTGTTCGTTTACATTTATACCACCCTATTTTCGTAAAAAAGTTTCTTACGAAAATTACAAAAATGAAGATGTAACAACCGCTGTCAGAAATGGAAATAATTTTGTTAAAATTGAACGCCATAAATTACGCTATGATTTAATTAAAAAATATAAACCAAGTGGCTCTTTATTTGATTTAGGCGCTGGTTGGGGGCATTTTATGCTTACTGGACAAATGTTGGGTTATGAAGTATACGGTATAGAAATAGCCGAACAGCCTTACCTCTACTCTAAAAATGATTTGAAATTACCTGTAGATCATATCGATTTTTTTGAAATGAAAGAAGATAAAACATTTGATATCATTACGATGTGGGATGTTTTAGAACATATTGATAAGGCTGATGATGTCATTCGTAAATGTACACGATTAAATTCTAAAGATGGTATTATTGTTATTCAAGTACCTCAAATAGATTCATATTTTGCTAAAAAGCAAAAAGATAATTGGAACATGATGGGATTAGACCACGTCAATTACTTTGGTAAAAAAACAATCACTCAATTATTAGCAAAACATGGTTACAAGGTAGAGACTATTAAATCGACTTGGGAAATAAAATTGTTTATTATGTATACGATTTTACCTTTATTAAAGCGTTTAAAAGGTAAAACCAAACAAACTCAACAGCAAGCCAATAGCACAATTAATGCAGCTGAAAGACAATCCTATTTCAATACATTTACACAGAAACCAATGTGGAAATTGAAATTATATATGTGGATTCATAACGTTATTTATAAAACCTTAACGGCTTTAAATATTGGTGAAGAAATGATTGTAGTTGCAAGGAAGGTTTCTTAAACTAGAAATAAAAATTCTGGACTAAAATATAGATAACCATTTCTTATTATTATAATTTTTTTATTAAAAATAATTTCGTTTTAACCGATAAACCTACTAAATTCACTCTTTAATTAGGTGAACATTAAAAAAATACTCCTCTACCCTTTTGCTATTATTTATGGCGTTATCACGTCGTTTAGAAATTCTTTGTACAATTGGAAAATTTTAAAATCAAAATCATTTGAAGTAAATACTATTTGTGTAGGAAATTTAGCGGTTGGTGGTACTGGTAAAACACCTCATATTGAATACCTTATCAATTTATTAAAATCCGAATTTAATATTGCCACATTAAGCAGAGGTTATAAACGTAAAACATCAGGTTTTATAATAGCTTCAGAAGAATCTACTGCTGTAGATATTGGAGATGAGCCACTTCAATATAAAACTAAAAATCCAGAATTAACTGTATCGGTTGATACAAATAGAGTTAATGGAATAAAACGATTATTAGAATTAGAGAATCCTCCTAAAATTATTTTATTAGACGATGCATTTCAACACAGAGCATTAAACTGCGAATTGAATATTATTGTTAGCGAATATTCAAATTTATATATCAATGATATGTTAATGCCTGCTGGTTATTTACGCGAATCTAAAAGTGGGATTCATCGAGCTGATATCGTTGTTATTAGTAAAACTCCTGAAAAGACCACTGCTATTGACATTAGAAATTTATCGAAAGATTTAAAGTTATTTGCACATCAACGTTTATTTTTTAGTTGGCTTAAGTACAGTGAATTACAGGGATTTCAAAATCCAACAGATACTATTGATACGCTTAATGATTTATTCAGATATCGTATCATATTATTTACAGGGATTGGAAATCCAGAACCTATTCTAACCTATCTAAAAGAATATTCATCAGATGTAAAGCACATTGCTTTTCCCGATCATCATACATTTACCATTGAAGATATTTCAGCAATCAGAACAAAGTTTGACGAGTATGAAGGCGGTAACAAAATAATAGTTACTACAGAAAAAGATGCCATGAGATTAAAGGGAACAGATTTGGAAGATACAGTAAATAACTTACCTTTATACGTTCTTCCTGTAGAGGTTGATTTTAAAGATAAAACACAAGAGTTTAACGAAACAATTTTAAATTATGCTAGAACAAATAAATTTTACCACAAAAAGTATTCTTGAAAAAACAAACAATTTTCGCCCTGAAGTGGGTATCATATTAGGTACAGGACTTGGTGGATTAGTAAAAGAAATAAAAGCTGAGTATGTTATTCCGTATGAAGAAGTTCCTAATTTCCCAATTAGTACTGTTGAAGGACACAGCGGAAAATTAATTTTTGGAGAGTTAGGTGGTAAAAAAGTAATGGCAATGCAAGGTCGTTTTCATTTTTATGAAGGATATACGATGCATCAAATTACTTTCCCTGTGCGTGTAATGAAGGCTATTGGCATTCATACCGTTTGTGTTTCTAATGCAAGTGGTGGTATGAATCCTGATTTCGAAATAGGAGAAATTATGATTATCAACGATCATATTAATTTATTTCCAACTAATCCATTGATTGGAAAAAACATTAAAGAACTTGGCCCTCGTTTTCCCGATATGAGCGAAGCTTATGATAAAAAATTAATTACTTCAGCATTAGAAATAGCAAAAGCAAATAATATTAAAGTAAGTCAAGGTTGTTATGCAGGCTTAACTGGTCCTTGTTTTGAAACTCCAGCTGAATACCGTTATATTGGGCGTATTGGAGCTGATGCTGTTGGTATGAGTACTGTGCCAGAAGTTATAGTTGCTAAACATGGTGGTATGCGTGTGTTTGGGGTAAGTATTGTAACCGACTTAGGAGTTGAAGGAAAAATTATTGAAGTAACTCATGAAGAAGTTCAACACATTGCAGCAGCAGCTGAACCAAAAATGAGTTTCATCGTCAAAGAAGTAATTCGAACAATGTAATTTTAAAAATTACTAAACACCTGTTATGTTTCAAAAAACTAACAGGTGTTTATATTTTATATACTCCCAAATAAAAAATATTTTCACTTATTGGTGGTTAACAAACAAAATATGAAATACCCACTAATAATGAATTTGTTGCAAACAAACACTAATTAAGATAATGGGTATACCATGTGCAACTAAAAAACAATAATATCTTCATAATGAAAACAAAAAATACTCTATTAGTACTTTCTCTTATTATTTCTATATCAATCAAAGCCGACGAAGGCATGTGGTTACCACAGCTTTTAAACGCAATGAATATTAAGGACATGAAAAAGAACGGTTTAAAATTAACGGCCGAACAGATTTATAGCGTTAATAAATCGAGTATGAAAGATGCTATTGTTCAGTTTGCAGGCGGTTGTACAGCAGAGATTGTTTCTAATCAAGGATTAATGATAACTAATCATCATTGTGGATATTCAGCGATTGCATATCATAGTACTGTGCAAAAAGATTATTTAACGAATGGTTTTTGGGCTATGAATAAAAGCGAAGAAGTTTACACACCTAATTTAGTTGCAACAATTATTAATCGTATTGAGGATGTAACTGCTAAAGTATTAAAAGGCGTTACCCCTACTCTAACTGAAGTAAAAAAAGATTCAATCACAAAAGCTAATATCAAGCTAATAGAAAAAGAAAGTATCGCTGGCACTCACTACGAATCTTTTATTCGCCCTTTCTTTTATGGAAATGAATATTATTTATTTGTGGTAGAAACGTTTAAAGATGTTCGTATGGTTGGAGCACCACCTTCGGCTATTGGTAAGTTTGGTGGAGAAACCGATAACTGGATGTGGCCACGTCACAATGCTGATTTTTCTGTATTTCGTATTTATGCCAACAAAGACAATAAGCCCGCAGAATATAGCCAAGATAATGTGCCTTATACTCCCAAACACGTTGTGCCAATTTCATTAAAAGGATACAATGAAGGTGATTTTACAATGGTGTATGGTTTTCCTGGACGTACTCAAGAGTATTTATCGAGCTTTGCCGTTGATATGATTATGACTGAAAGTGATCCATTAAAAGTATCTCTTCGCGAAAAAAGATTAAACATTATGAATGAAGATATGCTCAAGAGTGATACAGTTCGCTTAGCTTATGCTAATAAATATGCAAGTGTTGCTAATTATTATAAAAAATGGATGGGCGAAATGCTAGGATTAAAAAAATACGACGCTGTTGCTAAAAAACAATTATTCGAAAAACAATTTTCTGATGCGATTAATGCGGATCCAATAATGAAAGGCAAATATGAAAATATATTTCCGCAGTTACAAAAATTATATAGTGATTATAAAACATTAAATAAACAAGTAGATTATTATAACGAATGCTTAATGGCTATAGATGCCTTCTATTACTCACGAAATTACGCAACCCTATTCAACGAATTAAAGAAAAAACAAAAAGGTTTAACTAACACATTTGACAAAACCTTAGAAGAATATAAAAAACTTGGCTTTTTTAAAAATTACAATAAGGCCACTGATATTAAAATCTGTGAAGCAATGCTTACCGAATACATCAAAGGAGTACCCTCTGGAAATAGGCCTTTGGTTTTAGATTCATTTATTATAGCTAATAATTCGGATGCTAAAAAAATGACAGAATTTTTATACACGAACACAAGTTACGTGGATAAATCAAAGACGGAACTTATGCTGACAGATTTTGAAAAATACGCTAACTTATACGAACGAGATCCTGTGTATTATCTTGCTAATGCGATCGTTAAACATTATGCAACCTCTATATTTCCTCAATTTCACTATGACGAACGTGAAATAACAGAAACACAAAAATTATATGTTCAAGCTCAACGCGAATTATTTAAAGATAAAAAATTTTATCCGGATGCAAATTCAACCTTGCGAATAGCTTATGGTAAAGTAAATAGCTATAAACCAAAAGATGGTGTTGAATACAAATATTATACTACATTAGATGGTATTATGGAAAAAGAAATTGTGGGCGATGAAGAATTTTCTGTACCAACTAAACTCAAAGAATTATATAAAACTAAAGATTATGGACAGTATGCTAACAAAGACGGAAAACTTCAAGTAGCCTTTACTGCAAGTAATCATACGACCGGTGGTAATAGCGGAAGCCCAGTTTTTAATGCTAAAGGAGAACTAATAGGTACTAATTTCGATCGTAACTGGGAAGGCAC
>JANYGR010000507.1 GCA_025359355.1 Bacteroidota bacterium
ATACCATTAGAAACCTTAGTGAAGGAATACTAAAAATTCATTTTATTTTTTTAGTAAATCCGCTTCACAAACTTGCAACCATCATTCATTGGTACTTACCAAACATTTAGGAACATACCAAATCCCTTTATAATCAAGCAAATTGATAATGCTATTATGACAAGTAACGTATTGATAAGTTGCGTTGCGTTTTAAATACCAAGCTTTACCATTTTTTATTTCTGAAAGAACAATCTGTTTCAATTCTTCTTTTGTAGCTTGATTAAAAGTAGTTCCAATAACAAATCCTACTTCATTATTTCTCAGATCCATATCGCAAGCCATGCTGTCCGCTCGTTCAGCAAACTCTAATTTATGTTTATAAAATCCTCTTTTATTTCCTTTTTCATGAGCAATACCAAGTTTTCGTAATTTCCTAACCTTAATCGTTCTTGCCAAATACGCCATCACATAAGTATGTCGGAAAGCGTCTAATTTTCCGCCAAAAGCCAGTGAGTCTAATAATTTCGCTTGTTCAACTTCTTTATAAACTAACATCGCTTTTGGTAATTGTTTTTTTATTTTTAAAGCTGTAAATGGATGTACCAAAGCCCAACAACGTTCATAGTTACTTATAGCATGTTGCCCAAATAATTGCATACAGCAACATAGTAGCATAGCAAATCCTTTTGTTCGATTAAAACATACCATTGATTTTAACATCATTTTGTTAGCAACAGGTTCATGTAAAACACTAAAGTAATCAATCCAATTCATATCTTTGGGTTTGATGGAATTTAAAAATGACATAGCAAAACGTTTTTTCTCTAAGCAAGATATTGGTGGTGCTGAAAGCATCAACGACCTTCGAGATAAAGAATTTAGTGGTAAAACCCTTACTGCTGAAGAAAAATATGCTTTAGCTAATTTTGACAAGTATCGTTTAAATATCCTTAATTCTCAGGAAGATGATGAGCAATTTCATTTGCACTACCGCCAAATACAAGTAATTTCTAATTTAGGCGATTGGCGAGAGTTTATAAAGGATGAATACGCTAAATAAGCTTTTTATCTAGGTTTAAAATTATCAACTCTTAAATATTTCATCTAAATCAATCTTAAACTTTAAAATAACAGTATTAGTTTAATAGATTGACAGTATTTTCATTAACGAAAAACATACAAACAACTTTTAAAAAATGCTTCCAAATCTGAAGCATTTTTTTACTTTTATACAATTAATTTTCACTCTCTAAAAATAGAAAATATGTACGCGAAAACTCTAGGCCAATTTATCATCGAAAAACAAAATGATTTCCCATTCGCGAAGGGCGAATTATCTCGTTTATTACGTGATATAGCTATTGCTGCTAAAATCGTGAATCGTGAAGTAACTAAAGCGGGGTTAGTTGAAATATTAGGCGAAACAGGGGATACAAACATTCAAGGTGAGCGTGTAAAAAAACTGGACGTTTTTGCTAATGATCAATTTATTGCAGCTTTAAAAGCAGGTGGCGAATGTTGCGCCATTGCTAGTGAAGAAAACGAAGATATTATCCCAATTGAATCCGAAATATCTAAAAATGCACGTTATGTAGTGGCAATGGATCCTTTGGACGGTTCCTCAAATATTGATGTCAATGTTTCTATTGGAACCATTTTTTCTATATACCGCCGTACAAGCCTTAACGGTGCCGGCACTTACGAAGATTTTATGCAACGAGGTACAGAACAAGTAGCTGCAGGATACATTATTTATGGCTCATCAGCCATGTTGGTTTATACAACCGGTAAAGGTGTTAATGGCTTTACGTTGGATCCAAGTATTGGTGAATTTTGTTTATCACATCCCCAAATGCAAATGCCTAAAAATGGTAAAACATACTCTATCAATGAAGGTAATTATTTACACTTTCCTGATGGCGTAAAAAAATACATTAAATATTGTCAAGAAGAAGACTTAGCTACAAATCGCCCATACTCTAGCCGTTATATAGGTTCTGGTGTAGCTGATATACACCGTAATTTAATTACAGGCGGTATTTATATTTACCCAACAACCACTAAATCTCCTAAAGGAAAATTACGTTTACTATACGAATGTAATCCCTTAGCTTTTATTATTGAGCAAGCTGGCGGAACTGCAACTGATGGCTATAAACGTATTATGGAACAGGATATTACAGAACTACACCAACGTACTCCTTTATTTTTAGGTTCTACTGAAATGATGGCAACATCCATGGCATTTATGGAGAAATACAAGGAAGCCTCTGTTAAATAGTTTACAGAGTTTTAGTTAGCTATATAAGTTTCTCAGGATAAAGATTAACATTCTGGTAACATTCGCCTTAACTTAATTTAAACTTCGGTTAGTTAATTTGTGGTATGAAAAAGAGTGCATTCATTTATACCATCTTATTTATATTCATTGGATTAATGGGATTTTCGGGTGAATTGCCTAAAGGTTCAAAAGACAAATCTGTTATTATTAGTGGTTCAATATCTGACAAAACAAGTAATGAATATTTAGCAGGAGTTAAAATAGCTTGTGCAAATTGTCAAAAAATAGTGTATTCCGATTTAGACGGTAAATTTTTCATTTACTTAGAAGTAAAGGCTGACGAAAATTTAACATTGGAGTTTTCGCAGGTTGGCTATACCACCAAAACCCTTGATTTAAAAGAAGTTCAAGCCAATGGTTCTAATTTATATATTGATTTAGAATCTGAATAAGCAAATTTCAATGTAAAGTTAAGGTTAAGTTTTTGTTACCACTGTAACAATTTTATGTTATTTTAAGTATAATTGTATTAGAAATCAGTCGCTGATTTTTATTCATTACATTTAAAAAATACGGTTATGAAAACTTTAACACTCTCCTTATTCCTTCTTATTGGAAGTATTGCTTTCTCACAAGATATTATTTACAAAGACGGCTTATACCTTAAGCAAGATATTGCCTATACTGGTAAGCATACATTATATTTTGCAAATGGATCTATTAAAGAAACTCTAACTATTAAAGATGGTAAACTAAATGTCGACGTGGTTAAGTATTATGAAAATGGTGCTAAAATGGAAACTGGTCAATTCGCAAACAATTTAAAATTCGGATTATGGTCTCGTTTCAATACTGCTGGTTCTCTTATTGCAGAAGCTTCTTATAAAAACGATAAAAAAGATGGAACTTGGGTTGTGTATGATGACAAAGGTTCTAAATTATTTAAGATGGAATATAAAGACGGGGAAAAAGTTGGTACTTGGCAACAATGGGACGAAAAAGGCGATATCATTAAGTCTACGTCTTATAGCGCAATGTAGTAATCAGTTTAATTTAAAACACAAAGCCATACAAGAATGTATGGCTTTTTTTATTGTGTTATGACGATATAAATTTGTTATAGTTTCTAATACTCAGAGACATTAAAGAAAGAAAAATGAATCGAAGTCTAATTCCCTAATAGAGGTTTAGAATCCACTGATTTAGTATCTAAGGCATCTCGTAAGCCATTACCAACAAGCATAAATGCCAATACTAAAACCATAATAGCTAAGCCTGGAACAAAAGCTAAATAAGCCGCATCCACTAATACATAACCACGATGTGCATTAATCATTTCGCCCCAAGACGGCGTTGGTGGCTGTGCGCCAATTCCTAAGAAACTTAAGCCTGCCTCTGTTAAAATAGCTGCCGCAAAATTTGA
The DNA here is from genome assembly GCA_025359355.1 of Bacteroidota bacterium. Taxonomy (GTDB): domain Bacteria; phylum Bacteroidota; class Bacteroidia; order B-17B0; family Aurantibacillaceae; genus UBA4416. Next base: position 3,687 of record JANYGR010000507.1, read on the forward strand.
TGCAGCGATTACAATAACTGGCCCCATAACGTTAGGTAAAATATGTTTAATAATGATACGCATGTTTTTAAAACCTAGTGCGCGTCCTGCTTCCACAAATTCTTTTTC
>JANYGR010000538.1 GCA_025359355.1 Bacteroidota bacterium
CAAGATTGACCTATGTTTTCGTATATTTATAGCGCTTAGCGATAAGTTAGGCGGTAAGTTTGCGGACATACATTACGGTAGACAAATATTTTATGACACTTAGACTTTTCATATTATTTATAATTATTTTCGGACAAATTCGATCGCAGACAAATAAACTTCCTGTAGCAAATGACTCGCTTGAATTTATTTTGACTAAACAAGTTTGTGTAGCCGTTACGCCGAACTACTCCAATAAAAAAATAGAGGGCACTTATTTGGCGACATCTGGAAGCACAACATGGGTTCTTAAATTAAAAAGTAACGGTAGACTTGCTTATAAATGCTTCAGCGACAAAGAAAAAAGTCGTGTGAGTGACACAGGAAAATATCATTTAAATAAAGACACACTATTTTATGTATTAAATAATCAAATTACTTTGGGCGGTCCTTTATTATTTCGTGACAGTTGTTTGCTAGACTTAGAAGATCACAAGCCCGTTTTTATAAAAATTAAAAAATAAATTTTATCAGCAGACACTTAATCAAGACGTAAGCAGTGTAAGCAAATCGAACCGCTAACAGCAAGCAATTGCGGCAATGCGGGCGACACTGAAGCTTTTGTAAAAGTGGTCGTTTCGTGATAGACAATTATTTTTGCATTGCAAATGCACAGAAACATAGTATCTTTATTTAAACAATATTCGGTGGACAAGGGTTTATGATAAAAAATCAAAACGCTGAAAACGGTAATTGTAAGAGTGACAACCAACAACGATATTAAATGAGAAATGAGTAAAAACGCACAGAGAAACCTTAATATATTATTAATAATTATTGGTTTACTAATTATTGTATTTATTGCGTTTTTTGTTCGTAAAATATCATTAACTGAACATAAAATATTTTCAATCAGTTTTATTGCCCTTCTAGCAGGTGTTCTATTCGAGAGTTTTAGAATTACCGACAATTTTAAAACTGTAATTTATATATTTATTGGAGCTTCAATTTTTAGTTTATCTAATTTTCTTCCGGGTAAACATGAATCGAATTATGTTTTTGAAAATCATTTAGAAACTTGGCCATATTTTTTTCTATTTTTCTTTGCGTTTGGTTCAGCAATATGGCACAGTGAGAAAACAACCGCAAAATTAACTGAGGGTGTAACTTTAATTCAATCAATCTCTATTATTTATTGGTTGTTTGACTATGGTATTACAAATATTGACACATGGTTTACTAAAGTTTTATTAGCGATAGCGCTTCTTTTTTCCTCATTTTCAATCTTTAACGCATTGACTTTTTTTGTTTTATCTAAGACAACTCGATTAATTTTAAGTATATGGAGTTCTATAATTATGCTTCTTTTCGCAATTGACAATACATATAGAGTTTTTCAAAATGAAGATATTGAGACGTCCAAATATTTTTCTCAAGGGTTATATATCGGAATACAATTTTTTCTTTTAGGCGTATCAAGTATTTATATAATACAAAACTTTATTATGCTTATGGGTTTTCTTCCTGGCAAAGGATCTTTTTTTAACTCAAAATATTTTAACGAAACCATAGAACTAAAAAATAATCATATAGAAAGATACTCTGATCAACAAGTTTATATTTTACATTCTATTATTTGTATTTTAATAACTGGGACTATATATTGGTTAAATTATCACTATCATTACTTACCAAGACATACCACAATTTGGATAGGTTTTATACTTTTCCCAATTTTACTAAGACTGACAAGTATTAAAAGAAGAAGAAAATATCGCTAATACCTAAAGCTTATGCAATCTTAAACAAAAAATCGGGGACATGTAGCCGTAATTAATTACTCCACAAAAACAATTCATTTAAGTATAGAACTACTCCTTAATAAATTTCAGGTTAGCAATTTGGTTAGCATTATTTTTTACAGTTAAAAAATAAATACCTGCTTGCAAGTTTTGGATGTTAATGGTAGTTGTTTCAGGTGTTTCGGTTAATACAATGTTTCCTAATACGTCCGTAATATGGATGCTTACAAGGCTTGTTTCCTTATCTACACGAAGGTGTAAAACAGTGTTTGCAGGGTTTG
>JANYGR010000050.1 GCA_025359355.1 Bacteroidota bacterium
GAAGCCGTTTTAAAATGTTTAGTTTCAGTATGCCACAAGGTGTAAATTAAATTCATATCGCCTTTTGTTGGCATAAAACTAAAGAGCGCTTTTTTCACATTACCTGATCCTGCATGGTAGCAATGCATTACCAGTAATCTAAACCATAATTCATTTTCTTTATAATTCGTAACACCCAACGAATCTAATATTTTGCGCGTATTTGGTATGCAAATCTTTTTTATTAAACTAGATGCGGCGTATGCCGAACGGTCAAAGTCAGCACGTTCATCAATGGTTTTATTTACTTTTAAACCAAACAAACGAGCCACATCTTTCATTAATTGAAATGAACCATAAGCACCAACATTAGATTTTTGCAGTTTGTTCGGACTTTCAATTAATAAGATAGCTTGCGCATACCAAGGATCAACGCCATTTGCGACAAAACCTTTTATGCCTTTGTCAAAATTGGCAGAAGCTTTATCAAAATCATAAAAAAAACTTTTACCGTTAGTCAATAAAATGCGAGCGGAATCTCCTAATAGATTTATAAATCTTAGGCTATCTTTAAATCTGTTTTTGTGCTCAACGGATAAACTTTCTATTTCTTTAAGGCTAACTTTGTGTAATATTTTCCTGTTTTCGGGTGTGTTAAAGAAAGCACTATCCTTATGTAAATGCATGACGTTACGCCAAAACTTTACCTGTGATAGGGTGTCGCATCCATAGTAATACATTTGTTGGTTATATACAAAGCCCATACACTCTTTAGTTTGCGTATGTTCTACATCAACCAAATCTTCTTTTAAATTAAGAGTAGGCGCGGATATGTAACTACTATCAGGTGGAGCGGAAAATAGTTTCAGTGTAAATATGAGAGATATAAATAATTGCATAATTATCGTCTGTACAAGGTACGATTATAATGTCAAATTATCAAGTAGTGACGCATTTTTTTTCAACAAACAATATTTAAAAATATTTAGTTGGTTTTATAAATACAGACTTTTTGTCTTAATCTGACAATGGTATATTATTTGACCTTTTAAGAACACAAATGGAATAAACGATAATTCTACAAAGAAGTAAAAAGTTGGTTGAAAAACCAGTAATTTGGCAAAACCGACCAGTTATTAAATAAAACCGACCACTTTTTACTTTTTTATAGCTTGTTAAAAGAATATAAATTATATTTGTAATTCCAACTTATTTGAAAAATTAAAATAAATACACAAGGACATGAAATTAAATTTTAAAACCATAGCCTATTTTGCTAGTGGGTTAGTAATGATTGGCGCTCCAATTGCGTTAATCAAATCATCTCACTATACGCCTCGTTTCGAAGAAAATGAAAATGGTCAACACAAAACACAAAGCTGGGGAGGCGCAGCGGAGTATTACATGCTATTAAAAGCAGATCCTGCAACTGGATTAATTAATGAAGAAGCTCGTATTCTTGCTGAAAACGAAGCTTCTTTTAGAATGTCTGTTGGTAAAAACCAAAAAACGTCAAATACAAATGCTTTAAGTTTAAATTGGTCAGAGTTGGGACCAGATAATGTTGGAGGGCGTACGCGTGCCATTTGCTTCGATAAAAATCATCAAGGCGTAGTATTTGCAGGCGGTAACTCTGGTGGTATTTTTAAATCTACTGATGGTGGTAGTACTTGGAATCCTGTAAACGATCAATTATCAAACATGATTATTGATTGTATGAGCCAAGATGCTTCAGGTGATAATATTTATTTTGGAACAGGTGAGTCTCAAGGATTTATTAATGGTGATGGTAATTCAGCATTTGTTGGTTCTGGTCTATTCAAATTAAATATTGCTACCAATGCCATTACATCTGTAACAACAACGACAGCGTATACAAATATTAATAAAGTAGTTTGTCACAAAACAGATCCAAACACAATTTATTTAGGTACAGGTAGTAATGGGTTCAAAATAACAAATGATGGCGGTGCTACATGGCATCCAGCTAAGTCAGCTACAACAAGCTCTAATGTTGCAACTGGCGGCAATATTACTGATGTTAAATTAGCTACAGATGGTTCATATATTTTCTCTGCAGGGACTGCACTTTATATATCAAACAATGGCGATGATTTTGTGTCGATTATTTCGCCAACAGTAATCGCTGCTGCTAATAGAAGCTCTGTAGAAATTGCGATTTCGCCTTCTAATCCTAATGTAATTTATTTAAGTTGTGTAAATGGAAGTAGTTTATTGGGTGGTGTAGCTCAATCGGTTGATAAAGGTTTAACATGGACAAAAATAGCGCAATCGTCTTCTACTACCTTCGATCCATTTAAATCAGGTGGACAAGGTCAAGGGGCTTATGATAATGCCATTACAGTTGACCCAACCAATCCTTATAAAGTATTTTTAGGTGGAGCTTCTTTTTGGGTTTGGTATGGTGATAATACAGGTATTGGTACTTGGATTTATGCAGCTTACCAGTTTGCAGTGGGAAGTCAACAGTATGTTCATTCAGATATTCACGCTTTTGTTTGGGATCCATTTAATTCAAGTTCTTTTTTCGTTGGTAGCGATGGTGGTCTTTCTCGTACTATTGATGGAGGAACGGCTTTTACAACGATTAATAAAGGTTATAATGTGACTCAACCCTATTCAGTTGCTTTTGAAAGATTCCCTTATGGAGGGTTAAATGGAGTGCCTGTTGGAGGTGCAATGTCTGGTAATCAAGACAATGGAACTACTTATGTTTCTGGTTCATTTAATGGTGATAAAGGTGCTTATCCTGTAGGTGGTGGTGATGGTAATTACTGTGATTTCTCTCACATTAATCCTACATCTGTTTTTTCTTCTATATATTATGGACAAGTTGAAAGATCTGCAACTACGGGTATTAATGCAGGAACATCGTTTTATGATGCTGAATATGGTTCTGCTGCAGCAGCAAACAATGGAGGCCCTGGCTCTGGCGGATCTTTTGCGAGCTTTATCACCCCAATTCGTATGTATGAAACTATGTCCGATTATAAATCCATTGATTCGGTTGATTTTATAGCAACTACAATCGTTAATAATGCTGCGGGCGTTGGAACTGGAACTACAAAAGTATTTAAATCAAAAGTAATGAAATCGAATAATTCGGCTATTTTTGACTCTATGTATGTTACGTTAGGTGCAGCACCTAAGGCTGGATTTGATGTGGCTACTCCTACTTCAACCTATGCCGCAATAGCAGGCGCAGGTACAGCTACTTTTGTAGTAACAAGAAGAGATTATACAACTTCTTTTTCAGGAAATTCATCAACTATTACGGCTACTAGCTTCACAGCACAAACAGGTGATTACGATTCTTTAAAAATTAGTTTTACTAGCGCTCCTGCATCAGGTAACGCCATCAAAACGGAATTAACTCAGCGATATAATTCAGGTGCTGAAGTAAAAGTGACTACAAAAACAACAACTGGAGTTAAGTTTAGTTATATTTTGCCAACAAATTTAGGGGCACG
>JANYGR010000422.1 GCA_025359355.1 Bacteroidota bacterium
GAGTTCGTTTTCTTTTAATTTTTTTTGTTCAAACTCTTCTTTGGCTTTTGCTAAAACCTCATGTTCTTTTTCAAACTTCTTTTTTTCTTCGGTTAATTGGGCATTGAATTTCTTTTTTAATTCGTCTTCTAATTGATGAGACAAAATATCCTGTACATCAATGGAAGTTCCGCAATTAGGACATTTTATTTGAGTTTCTTTAGTCATGATAGGTCTGTATAACAGGCTCTAAGTTAAACTAAAAAATCTCCTTAACAATTGTTGTTAAGGAGATTTTTTTAAATAAAATATTCATCGAGTTTAATAAAGAGTACTTCTCAAATTATTCTCTAAATAAACTTAGAAAACCTTTTTCATTGGTAGTTACATCTTTCATGTCTGTATATTCTACAACATAAAAATAAGTACCTGATGTTGTTTTTATACCACTATGTGTATTACCGTCCCAAAAACCGCTAATACCGTCCCATTCGAACAATTTCAATCCCCAACGATCGAAAATAGAACAGTGTAAGGATTTTACACCAACCGAATTTATTTTAAACACATCATTGATATTATCACCGTTAGGTGTAAATACGTTAGGAATGTTTATAGAAGCTACATTTACCACATCGATGCATTTTATCATTGTATCTGAACATGATGCGTTACTAGCAACAAGTGTAATGCAACATGTGCCAGTATTAGCTAAAGGTAGCGTGACATTAGTAGTTGTGGAAACTCCATTACAAGTGCTCCATACATAGTTTGTAGCTCCTATACTGGTGTTGATTAAATTAAGAGTTGTACCAACAGTTACTATATCATTATTTCCATTAACTCCTGTAAAATTAGCAGCTATAGAATTTACGTTTACAGTCATAGTACTTGAAAGTATTGGACAACCATTTGCATTTAAACCTTGCGCCGTATATACAGTTGAAGTATTTGGTGTAACGGTTTGAGAATACGTACTTGCGCCGTTTGACCAAGTGTAGGTTGAAGCTGTATTGGATAACCCTGCTAATAAAATAACAGCTTGTGTTGGACAAGAATTTATAGCATTTGTGTATGTTGAAGAAGGAGTATTATCAACAGTTACAGATGTAATGGTTTGAGATGTGCAACTACCATTAGCGCCAACAACTGTATAAGATGTAGTGATACTAGGTGTAACAGCAATAGAATTTGTTAATGCGCCTGTATTCCATGTATACGTTGTAGCGCCATTAGCTGTTAAAGTAGCTGTATTTCCTATACAAACAGAAGTTGAGTTAACCACTAGGGTTGGAGTGTTTGTTACGCTAACGGTAAGTATAGCAGGTATAGTATTGTCACAACCATTTAGCGCAGTGCCATTCACAGTGTATGAAGTAGTAGAAGTAGGACTAACTGTTTGAGTATTTGCATTAACGCCATTACTCCAAGTGTAAGTATTAGCGCCATTTGCGGTTAATGTGGCTGTTTGTCCTGAGCAAATAGACGCAGAGTTTACAGTTATTGTTGGATTTGCATTTACAGTAACAGTAGTGGTATTAACGCCATTACAGCCACTCGTAGAGCCAGCTACAGTGTATATTGTTGTGGAGCTTGGCGAAACAGAAATGCTATTGGTATTTGCACCCGTGTTCCAAGTATAAGTAGTCACACCACTGGCTGTTAAGGTTGCAGTTTGTCCTGAACAGATAGTAGCAGTATTTACAGTAATTGATAAACTTGACCCTACCGTTACTGAAGCCGTTGCTTGCGTTGTACACGAACCATTAGCGCCAATTACAGAAACCGTAGTTGATGAAGCAGGAGCAATAGTGAAGGAGCTTCCCGTTCCACTACCTGCATTCCATGTATAGGTTGTAGCACCACTAGCAGTTAAAGTGGCAGTATTGCCTGCACATATAGTAACAGAATTAACTGTTAATGTAGGAGTAGGAGTCACGCTTAAGGTAGCAGTTGTTGTATTTGTGCACGTACCATTGGAACCAGTGATGCTATAAGTAGTTGTTACGGTTGGAGAAACAGTAATACTTGAAGTTGTTTGTCCACCGGGCATCCATGTATAATTAATTGCACCATTTGCAATTAACGTAGCAGTTGCACCTGAACAGATACTGGCGTTAGCTACTGATACCGTTGGTTGAGGCGATACTGTAACGGTGGCTGTTTTTGAACTAGAACATGAAGCGCTTGTCGCATTAATTGTATAAATAGTAGTAACTGTTGGAGATACAGAAATAGAGCTTGTATTAGCTCCTGTATTCCAAGTGTAAGTGCTAGCGCCACTAGCTGTTAGTGTAGCGGTTTGGTTAGAACAAATAGTTGCGCTATTAACTGTAATGGTTGGTGTAGGATTTACAGTAACGGAAGTTGTTACTTGTGCAGTACAGGATCCATTGGCACCTAAAACAGAAACTGTAGTAGATGACGCAGGTGCAATAGTATAGGTGCTTCCAGTTGTATTCCCTGGATTCCATGTATACGATGTTGCACCACTTACGGTGAAGGTTGCTACTTGTCCAGCACAAATGGTTGTGGGACTGGTAACTAAAGTAGGTGTTGACGTGATATTAACGGATGCAGTCGTAGTATTTGTACAGGTTCCATTAGCGCCAGTAATGGTATAAGTAGTATTAACGGTAGGAGTAACAACAATACTAGATGTAGTTTGTCCGCCAGGTGCCCACGTATAATTAGTAGCGCCAGTTGCGGTTAAGGTTGTTGACGAACCTGCGCAGATGGTTGAATTTGCAACTGTTAAAGAGGGGGCAGAAGTAACAGTTACAGTAGTTGTTTTTGATCCAGAGCAAGAAGCCGAAGTTGCATTAATTGTATAAACAGTTGTAACAGATGGCGTAACACTGATTGAATTTGTATTAGCGCCTGTATTCCAAGTATAACTAGTTGCTGATGTAGTAGCT